>JAIYDT010000559.1 GCA_027487355.1 Verrucomicrobiaceae bacterium | reverse complement strand
CGTCGCGGTGCTGATGCTCGCAGGCCCGCGCAAGACCGCCCCTCCCCAGGACGAGCGGGTGATGAACAACATCCTGCTCTGCCTCGATGTCTCGGGATCGATGAATGCGCCGTTTGGAAAAGGCACCCGCTTCGAGGCCGCCGTCGAGTCCGCCCGCGACTTCTGCAGTTTCCGCAAGGGCGATGCCTTCGGGCTCACGATCTTCGGCTCCGAATACATCCACTGGGTGCCGCCGACACGCGAGCTTTCCGCCATCGCGAATGCCACGAAATACATCCGCCCGCAGAACATGCCGCCGTGGATGGGCGGAACGATGATCGCCAACGCCCTCCACGGCTGCAAGGAGCAGTTGGTCCGAACCGAGCAGGGCGACCGCGCCGTGATCCTGATCACCGATGGCGGCAGCAGCGATTTCCAGAATGGAGGCGACCGTCATGCCGCCGAGGAACTGGCCGCCGCCAACATCCGGGTCTTCATCATCTCGATCGGTGGAGGCGAGGACGGCATGGGCTCGGAGGGCGTGGAAACCATCGCCGCAGGCACCGGGGGAAAGGTCTTCCAGGCCGGTGACCGCGCGGCACTCGATGGGGTGTTCCGCGAGATCGACCGCATGCAGAAGGCTCATTTCAAGCAGGTGACCGCCGACTGGGTGGATGACTACACCGCGCTTTCGATCATCGGCCTCAGCGCCGCCTCACTCTATCTCCTCTCGCTGCTGGGACTCCGCTACACGCCCTGGTGACATGACCGCCGACTCGCTCCAATCCCTGGCCATCTGGGCCGCCCTCGCCGCCGCCGGACTGGCTGCGCTCGGCGAGTGGCTGCATGCCCGCCGCTGCGCCCGGATCGGCACCCTGGCCTTCGGTCCGAGCGGAAGGGCAAGACGCTGGACGATCGCCGTGCCCACCCTCCGGGTCCTCGCCCTGGCAGCCCTCGCCTGGTCGCTCGTCACCCTCGTTTCATTCAACAACTTGGTCCGCGAGCGTAACCGCAAGACCCAGACCAATCGTCATCTGATGGTGCTGCTGGACGTCTCGCCCTCGATGCTGCTGAAGGACGCCGGAGAGCGGAGTGATCAGACGAGGAATGCGCGGGCATCCGCCGTGCTGAAATCCGTGCTCGATCGGGTTCCCGGCGATCACGTGCGGTTTTCCGCCGCCGGCTTCTACACGGAGACCCGACCGCTGGTGACGGAGTGCGTCGATCGCGAGCTGATCCTTCACCTCGCCGGCGGCACGCCATTTCACATCACCTACCGACCGGGAAAAACCGACCTGCTGAAATGCCTCAATCAGGCCGGCGAACTCATGAAGGACTGGGAACGGAAGTCCACCACCCTGCTGGTCATCTCGGACGGCGACAGCGTGGCCCCCACCGGTCTCAAGCCGATGCCCTCCTCGGTCTCCCAGGTCATCTTCGCCGGCGTCGGCGATTCGGCCCGAGGCACCTTCATCGATGGTCATCTTTCCCGCCAGGACACCGCCACGCTGTCCCAGCTTTCCAGACGGCTCGGCGGCAGCTTTTTCGACTGCAACGTCCGCCAGATCCCCAGCGACGCCCTCGCGAAACTCAACGCCGAAGAACCCGGCGCCGCCAAATGGAAGACCGACCGTCGCGTGCTCGCCCTGATCCTGCTCGCCTCCTCCACCTTCCTGCTCTGTCTGCTGCCCTTGCTGCTTGAAACTCTCGGCAGCGTCAGGCGGCCACGCCGCTCCAATCCATCATCCCTCACTCCACGTCGCGTCCCATGAGAAGATATCTTGTTCTCGCCTGGCTGCTCCTGCCACTTCCGGTCGTTGTGCTGCATTACGGCAGAGGCCAGCAATGGCTCGCCCGCGATCAGGCCGATGGTTTCATCAAACAGGCCCGGACCGCCGAGCAAGCGGGTGATTGGAAACTGGCCGACGAATGTTATCGCGAGGCCGACAAGGCGATCGGCAAACAGGATCCCGAAATGAAGCTGCGGCTCGATCTCGCCCGCGTCCGCACCAGCTTTCACCTCGGCGAGGCGGTGGCCGCGATCGATGGCGTTGACCGACTGCTCGACGATGTCGCGATGACTGTGATGCCGCGCGAGTTCCAGAACGAGGCCCGAGCGCTGGCTGGTCGCATCCATTATTACGCCGGCTGGGTCATGCGGCTGGAAGGGGCCAAGCGCGAGCTCTGGATGGAAGAGGCCGAGCTTTCCCGACAGAACTACCGACTGCTTTCCGAGCAATCCGCCGCCCAGACCGGAGAGGCCGCCGGAAAGCAACGCGAAGATCTCGAAGCCGCCGTCCAGCTCCAGCGTCTCAGCCTCACTGAACTCATGGCACGCCCGCTTCCCAAGGAAGGCCGCTGCATGAGCGATCAGGGCCTCAGCGAGCAGATGGCCAAGCGCCGTGGCGAACGCGGCAAGAAACCCGGCAAGGGCGAGGGCGACGGCCCACCCGCCAACGGTGCCGGCACCCAGCGATTCGAACCCGGCTCAGGCTCCTGAAACGACCTATCTCCAGACTCCCATGAACTCCTCATTCCGCCGCCCGACCACCCCAGGCATCGCTTTCCTCACCCTCCTGCTGATGGCCACCATCGGCCAGGCCCAGGTGGTCAGGATTGTGCCCGCCGGGGACCTACGCCCCGCAGGCGAAGCCCCTGCCTCGCCCCCGAAGGAGGGTGAAGCCGCTCCGAAAGAAGGCGCGGAGGCTCCTCAGGATCTCGGCAAGGCGCTCCGCGCGATGAAGTTTGACCGCTCTGGGGATGCCCTGCTCGCCGCCACCCGCGCCCAGCGGAAAGGCACGCCGCCGACCCCGGTCGAGGAGTTCAGCATGTCGGTCATGCTCGGCGACTGGTCCGCGGTCGGGAAAGCCCTGGCTGCCCTCCCGCCCGAGGACGCGATGGCCGCTTACTCCAATCTCCTCAGCTCCCTTGCCGAGCAGTCGGTCTCCGTAGGCTCGGTGTTGAAAACTCCAGAATCCAACGAGGACGAGGATCCCAACGAG
The DNA here is from genome assembly GCA_027487355.1 of Verrucomicrobiaceae bacterium. Taxonomy (GTDB): domain Bacteria; phylum Verrucomicrobiota; class Verrucomicrobiia; order Verrucomicrobiales; family Akkermansiaceae; genus Luteolibacter. The sequence goes on along the minus strand of JAIYDT010000559.1, from coordinate 3,131 downwards.
CGGATGATGCGCCTACAGAAAGAGCGTGAGGAACAGAAACGGAAACCCGCTCCCGTGTTGAGCGAGGACTTCTACGCCATCGTGAATGCCTGCCCCGGCAGCCTGCGCGAGGAGAACGTCCCCGCCCTCACCAAGCTCGCCCAGACCGCCCTCGGCGAAGGAGGACGGGCCACGTTGGTCGAGCGCATGAAGACCGATTGGAAAGGCCTCGGCGGCACCTCGGCGGACGGCCGGAAGCTCGCCGCCCGCCTGCTTTCCTCACTCGGCTGGAGCCGCGATGCCGCGCCCTTCCTGCCGCTCGATCCCGCAGAATGGGACTCGGCCGACACCACCCAACTGGTCTTTGCCATGGAGTTTTTCACCCAGTCCGGCATCGCCGATCGTGACGAACGCCAGTTGCAGAAGGCCGCCGACATTTCCGCCCGGCTGATGAAGACCGCGCGCTTTGGAAACTACACCCGCCCACAGTTCCGCCTCGCCATGGACCGGCTGGTCCAGCTCCTGCCCGCACTCGAACCCGCCGAGGCGCAGAAGCTCATCCGCGAACAACTCTTCAATCAAACCGCCACCCTCTCCGATCTGATCAGCATCATTGGTGAACTCGGCCAAACCGCCGCCAAGGGCACGGATCTCCCGGCCCGGAGCGCCAGCCTCGGCACCCAGCATCTCATCCTCCAGGCCCTCACCGGAAAGGAAGACCAGATCCCGCCCAACGTGGCCGTGCTGGTGATGAACTGGCTCAACGAAGCTGAAGCGAGCTACCGCGCCGGCGGTGTCGTCGCCACCGAGATGTCCCAGGCCGAGCGCATGATGCTGCGACGCTACGGCATGGGCGGACAGGACAAGGCCCCCTCCCTTTCCACCGACCAGATCCTCTCCACTGCCCCGCCCCAGGCCCTCCTGCAGCGTCTCAATCCCGGACTCGCCCAGCGCGTCCAGCTCACCCTGGTGAAGGTCGGCGTCCTGCGCCCCGACGAGGTCGATCTCTCCCTGCTGCGCGACTACGTGAAAAAGTATCCGGGCCTCGAACGCGAGGTCTGCCAGGACGTCCTCTCCGGCTGGATCTCCAAACGAACCAAGCCGGCCGAAAGCGAGCAGGTGAAGCAGATGCGGGCCTATGGCATGTATGTCCCACCCCAGCTCCTCCAGCAGGGCTCCGGCATTCCGCTCACCCGCCTGCGGCAGAATCAGAACATCGAGCATTTCAAGAACCTCCTCACCGAGCTTCGCGGCATCTCGCCGCAGCCCCTCGATCCCACCCTCATCGTCGAGGCCTTCATGACCCTCCACAGCGGGGCGGAGGTCTATCGCATGGAGGACATCGAGGCCATCTTCGGCCCGCCGGAAAAGATGGTCCGCAAGGAACTCCTCAGCCTCCTCGACGGCATGCGCGGTCGCCTCAGCCAGGAATGGCGCGATCCCAAGACCCAGCAGCAGGCCGCCACCAAGCGCACCGAACAGGAAGCCAAGGACGAGGTCTCGCGCGGCTACCGCACCGCCCTCGAACTCGCCAAGCGCGGGATTCTAACAGAAGACGCCGACTGGTCCTCCTTCATCACCCGCGGCCAGCTCTTCTACGATGCCTCCCAGTATGAACTGGAGCGCCAGGTGAAGCTCACCGACTACGTCAGCCTGCGCGAAGAGGCCTTTTCCAGTTTCCGCAAGGCCACCGAACTCTACGCCTCACGCATCCCATCGATGCCTCATGGCCAGTGGACCATCGAGCCCTATCAAGCCTGGTTCCTCGTCATGCTCGGAGCCAGTGATCTTGCCCAGCTCACCAGCAACACCGCCCGCATCGATCCGGGACTGAAGTCGATCGGCGATTCCATGCGCGCACTGCCCAATGGCGCGGGAGAGAAGCACGTGGAAATGTTCGCCAACATGCTCGGTCAGTTGTTCCCGCGGGTCCCCGCCAATGTCCGCCAGCTCTTCCTCAGCTCCGGCCTTGCCATCGTGGGTGCGGACAATCCCGCCGCCGCAGCCGCCACCCGCTCGCTCGACTACTACAAGGAGCTTCTCAATGAAATCCAGCTCCGCGTGAAGGTCGATGGCCCCTCCAAGGTCGGCCACCGCCAACCCTTCGGAGCCGTCATCACCCTTGAAACCTCGCGCCAGCTCCTCCGCGAGAGCGGCGGCTTCAGCAAGTATCTCCAGAACCAGTCCAACCAGCAGCAGATGATGATGGGCGGCGGTGGCGGAAATTCAAAGAACCTGCGCGACGATTTCACCCGCAACCTCCACGCCGCCCTCGACGAAACCTTCGAGGTCGTTTCGATCACCTTCCACGATCCGGCCGTGAAGACCATCGACCTCCCCCGCGAAGGCTGGGTGGAAACCCCGATGGCCTACGTCGTGCTCCGCGCCAAAAACGCCGCCGTTGACCGCATCCCCTCGATGCAGCTCGACATGGACTTCGTGGACCAGCCCGGACAGGTCGTGCTGCCCGTCATGTCCCAGGTCGAGCCGATCGACGCCCGGGATGACTCGGTTGACATCCGCCCCTGCGCGGCCCTCGCCCTCAACCTGACCATGGACGAGCGCGAATGGAAAGAAGGCAAGGTCGTCGTCGAGATCCAGGCCCGCGGCCAGGGAGTGATCCCGGATCTCGACAGGCTCTTCGAAACAGCCCGCGAGGGTTTCGATCTGGAAAGCGTCGATGGCAACCTCTCGGTCTCCGAGTTCGTCAGCGATGGCAAACAGCGCCTGCCCCAGGCCGACCGCAACTGGCAGCTCACCTACCGTCGCAAGGCCGACCTCAAGGGCGATGTGAAATTTCCATTCCCAACCCTCAAGCCCGGCGTCACCCCGGCCTCGATCGAGTTCAAGCATTACCAGGACGCCGACCTCGTCACCGTAAACGCCGCCCAGGCAGCCGCCGGAGTGCCACTCGAAAACCCCTTCGGAAATGGCGTTCGCAACACCGTCCTGTTCGTCCTGCTGATCGCCGTCCTCGCAGCAGGGATCGTCGTCGTCCGTCGGAAAAAGTCCGCAAGTACCGCATCCGCCTTGGATCTAACAGCTCCTGCGGATCCCACGCCGTTCTCGACCGTCGCCTTCCTGCGCCGCATCCGCGCCACTCATGATCAGGTCATGTCCGACAGCGAGAAGGCCGCACTGAGCAAGCAGAT
>JAIYDT010000499.1 GCA_027487355.1 Verrucomicrobiaceae bacterium | reverse complement strand
GTGGTGCCGATGTAGGTGTTGTTGTTCAGCAGGGTGACCTTGCCGGTGTTGTTCTTGAGGAAGCCACCATTGCCGATGATCGGGGCACCGCTGAGGGTGTAGTCCACGGACGCATCAAAGGTGAGGGTGGACGGCTGGATGGTGCCGACAAGGGTGACCGCTGGCGTGGCCGCACCGTCGTCGGTGAACTTCACCGCATCGTAGGTGTAGAACTTGCTGGTCAAGTCATCACTGAAGGTCTTCCAGTTCGAGGTGGTGTTGAGGTCCCAGTTGCCATCGACATTGCCGAGCCAGATGACGGTGTCGATCGCATTGATCTGAACCTGCACCTGGGTGTTGACGGTGTCGTCCACCAGCGAAGCCGCGAAATGCGGATTGGCGAGCGGAGCCAGCGAGAGGCCTGCGAAACCAAGACCGCCGATGGTGCCGTTGTAGTCGATCAGCGTGAGGGTGTCTCCGACGAACAGGTCACCGGCGGGGGTGACGCTGAGAGTGGAGGCGGTGGGCACGGTGAAGGCGTCAACAGTGCTGACCGTGAACTTGTCACCGGTGGAGAAGTTGGCGCGGAAGGCGGCACCCCCTCCATTGAGGGCGAGGGAACCAAGGGTGGAGGGTCCGGAGGTGGATGGAGTTCCGGCTTGGATCGTCCCGCCTGCATTGGAAGACAGAGTTGAGGTGGTGAGCGTGGTGCCGGGGAACAGGGTTCCGCCGTTGACCGAGGTGGCTCCGGTGTAGGACTTGGTGCCGGTGAGGACCAGGCTGCCCGCGCCGCTCTTGACCAGGCCGCCAGCTCCGGAAAGCGTGCCGGAGAGGGTGATGGTGCGACCAGTGGTGTTGTCCACCGAGTCAAGCGTGTTGACCGTGATCGAGCCGCCGGTGCCGGTGAGGGACAGGTTCTGGGAGCTCGACCAGTCAGCGAAGGCACCAAGGGTGCCACCGCCGAGATTGAGCTGCTTGGCACTGGCGGTCGTCACACCAGCGGTTCCGAGGTTGAGTCGGCCGCCGGTGAGGTTGTAGGCGGCGAAGTTGTTTCTGCCGTTGCCGAGGTTCAGGCCCCTGAGGTTGGCGGTGCCGCCGGATTGGTTGAAGACGGTGTTGGTGGAGTCCCAGCCGAGACCGAGGTTAGCACCGACTGCGTTGAGGCTTCCGCCTGAGAGGTTGTAAGTCGTCTGGGCATTCCAGTGACCGAGCACGAGGGAGTCACTCTGGGTGTTGCCATTGGTGGTCCCGGTGACGTTGATGGTGCCGGAATTCTGGTTTACGACGGAAACCGCGCCGCTGGCATCGCTGGTGCGCAGGATAGGGGCGGTGACAGTAGTGCCGGAGTTCACATTCAGCGTGCCGTTCTGGACGCTGAGGAAACTCGTGGTGTTCAGGGTCGCGCCGGTCAGGGTCAGCGCACCGGTGCCGACGTTGGTGGCTCCGGTGTGGGTGGAGGTGCCGGTGTAGACCAGGGTGCCTCCGTCCTGCTTGTTGAAGTTGCCAGCTCCGGTCATTGCACCCGCGTAGTTGAGGGTGAAACCAGTCCACACATTGAAGCCGCCACCGCCGGTGCCGAGGGTGATCCCGCGGTTCGTGTCCAAGGTCAGGTCAAGGCCTGCCGTGGTGCTGCCGGCCTGGATACGGCCGTTGTTGGTCAGGGTGAAGAAGTCCGCAACCGGGGAGCCTGGAGTGTTTCCAAGGGCGCTGTTCTGGCTGATCCGGAGAACACCGGAATCGACCGCAACCTTGCCGCTGAATCCGGTGTTGTTGCCGGTCAGGACGTTGGTGCTAGTACCCCTGGAGGAAAGCAGCGACGATCCGGAGATGGTTCCGGTGACGTTGATCTGGTTGAAGTTCTGGTTGTTGATGGAGGCGTCACCGCCGAGCGTGAAGGCACCGGTCCAGGTGCTGGTTCCTCCGCCCATGTTGATCAGGCTGGTGCCGGCGTTGAGGGTGACGTTGTTGGCGATCGTGCGAACGCCATAGGTGCCAAGGAGGGAGGTGCCATTGACGGTGATGGCGTTGGTTCCCGAAGCGGTGTCGTTGTCCTCGAACCAAAGCGTACCGGCTTCCACCACATAGGTGATGTTGGAGGCGACACCACGCATCGAGACCTGGTTGGTGCCGACCTTGCTGAGGGTGAAGCCGCCACCGGTGATGATGCCGTTGCTGACATTGGTGGCACCATTGCGGCCGATATCAAAGCGACCGGCGTTGCCTCCGACCTCGGCGTTTCCGGAGAGGGTAAGGTTGAGAACGCTGGAGTCTTCGAAGACTGATGTCGCCGAGGAATTGGTAATGGCTCCAAGGCCTCCGGTGCCGTCTCCACCGTCACCTGCGATGGTCCAGGTGGTGTTGGTGGTGTTGCCAAGGAGCACGCCATTCAGGTCAGCACGGGCACCGCTTGAGACGGTGACACCGCTGGTCGAACCAAGCGCGGTAGCGGTGGTGGTGGTGAGAAGTCCGGCGTTGATGGCAACCGGACCGGCGAAGGTGTTGGTGCCACCGAGGCTGAGAGAGGAGGTGCCACTCTTGGTCAGGCCAGTGGTGCCTGCGATGCCACCTGCTCCTGCGATGGAGTAGGTATAGAGGCTGTTGTTGACCGTGATGCTGGCAGGCTGGACGGAAACTCCGAGGCCGACCGTCTGGTTGGCGCCAGGAGCGTCATTGAAGGTGACGGCGTCGCCGAAGAAGAACTTCGAGGCGGCGGGCGTGGTGTCGTTCCAGTTGCTGGTGGTGTTGACGTCCCAGTTGGAACTGCCGGTGCCGGTCCAGGTCAGGGAGGTGTTGCCGAGGGTCAGGTCAACCGCATTGGCGCTGACGGTGAAGACCGGGCTGCGGTAGCTGGCGGCGTTCGCGAGGACAAAGTTGGCGGCTGTGGCGGTGGTGCTGCCGAAGTTGAGAACGCGGATCGTTCCGGCGGTGGGTGGTGCACCTCCGGCGAAGCTCACGGTGGTGGCTCCGGTCATGGTCAGCGCCCCGCTGGTGGTGAGGGCTCCGGTGGTGGAGGGATCAATGACCAGGTTGCCCGCACCGGAATAGGTGAGGGAGCCTCCCGAGCCTTCACCCCGGAGGGTGGTTCCGGCGGCCAGGGTGATGGCTGATCCGGTGACGGAACCGGGGAGGTTGAGGGTGGAGGTGCCGTTGACGTTGACCGCTCCGCCGCCGCTCTGGGCACCGAGGATGTTGAAGGTTCCGGCGGTGACGGTGGTCGTGCCGGTGTAGGTGTTGGTGCCGCTGAGGGTGTTGGTGCCGTTGAGCGCGGTGATGGCGAGCGAGGTGGCGGTGCCGTTGGTGATGTTTCCGCTGAAGGTGCCGCCGGTGGTGGAGTTGGCGGTGCCGAGCGTGAGGGTCATCGCGCTGGCTGCACCGCCGGAGATCGCCCCGCTGATCGTGCCGCCTTCGCCGCCGACCGTGGAGTCCCCGAGGAGGGTCAGGGCTCCTGAGAGGGTGCTGCCGAGGCGGATGGCACCGCGGTTTTCTCCGTTGCCGGTGCCGATGATCGAGACGGCATTGGGAACCGTACTGGCGACGTAGAACTGGTTGCCCGCTGTGACGTTGATCGTGGCGGCGGTGGCGAGGTTCAGGCCGGTGGAGGTGAACTTGTTCGAGCCGCTGCCGATGAGCTCGACCACCCCGGTGAAGCCGGTGTTGGCGCCGGTGAGGAAGGTGTTGTTGGCGGTGCCGGAAAGGTTGAACTGGATCTTGCCCGTTCCGCTGAAGGTCTGGGCGTAGGTATTGGTCGTCGCGCTGTTGAGGGTGACGGTGGCACCTGTGGAAATGGCGGTGATGCCAGTGGTGGGCAGGGTGGCTCCTCCGTTGGCGGTCAGGTTGCCCGCGCTGACGATGGTGCCGCCGGTGTAGGTGTTGGTGCCGGACAGGGTGGTGGTGCCTGCTCCGGTCTGGGTCACTGAACCGGTGCCGCTGATGGAGTTGGCGACCGCGACTGCGGTGCTGCGGTTGAAGTCAAGCGTGCCATTGTTGACCACGGCTGCGGTGCCCAGGGTGCCGGCGGTGCCGGTGATCTGGAGCGTGCCACCGTTGATGGTGGTGGCTCCGGTGTAAGTGTTGGTGGAGGAAAGGCTCAGGGTGCTGCTGCCGGACTTGGTCAGCGTTCCGGAACCGGAAATGACGCCGCCGAGTGTCGAGTTGGCGGAGGAGCTGTAGAGCAGGGTTCCACTGTTGGTGATGGTTCCGTTGTAGGTGCCGAGCGAGCCGGTGCCGCCGATTTCCAAGGTGCCCGCGCCGATGGCAGTGGCTCCGGTGAAGGTGTTGGTGCCGCTGAGGACGACCAGTCCAGAGCCGCCCTTGGTCAGGGACACAACTCCGGTGCCGTTGTTGGTGATCGCGGAGTTGACGGTGATGGTGTTGCTGCTGCTGTTGGTGATCGCGAGGTCACCGGCGGTGTCGATGGCGCCGCCACCTGCGGTGAGGGTGCCGTTTCCGATGGTGAGTGAACCCTTTCCAACACCGGAGAAGATGCCGCCGGAAACCCCGAGACGCAGGGTCTGGGTGCCGGAATCGATCACCGTCGCGGTGGTCTGGTTTTGAAGAAGGGAGCCGATGTTGGTGATGGACGCGCCGAGCAGGACATCGCCGGAGGTGCCACCGTTGAGGCGGATCTGGGAGGCGCTGTTGTCAGCGATGGTGCCGGCGAAGGGGACGTCGGTGTAGCCGGTGAAGGCGGTGATCGGTCCGTTGGCGGCGTTGGTCGAGTTGGTGGCCCAGTCGGTGCCGTTGACGGTTGCCCAGGAGCCAAGGACGCCGTTGGCGTTGTTGGTGTTGTTCGTCGTGGCGATGCCGTTGGCGGTGAAGTTGACGACCGCGCCAGGAGCCGGGGTGATGGTGCCGAGCTGAAGGACAGCGCTGCCGCTTGGGCGGCTGATGGTGGCGGGGCCGCCGGTGCCGGCAGAGATGGCGGTGGAGCCGACGACTTCGGTGTGGGTGCCGCCGATCAGGTTGAGGGTCGAACCGCTGGCGAGAGTGAGTGCGGCAGCGTCGTTGATCTTGCCGGTGTCGTTCGAGCTGTAATCGAGCGCCAGGGTGCCTCCGTTGCCAACAGTGGTGGCGCTGTTGCCGGTGGGTGAGCCGGTGATGGCAAGGGTTCCCGCGTTGACGAAGGTGGCACCGGTGAGGGTGTTGGCACCGGCGAGGGTGAGGGTTCCGGAGCCGACCTTGGTCATGTTGGCTGAACCTCCGAGCACACCGCCGAGCGTGGCGTTGTTGGTTCCGGTGCCGATCGTGTTGGCGAACAGCATCGTGACCGGGTTCGGAAGGGTGAACGAGCCGGCGAACTGGAGGTTTCCTGCAGCGCTGCTGTTGCTGTTGAGAATCAGCGGATTGGTGCTGGCTCCGAGCGAGGCGGCGTTGGTGACGATCACGCTGCCGCGGTTGACGTTGACCGAGCCGGTGAAGGTGTTGGTGCCGGACAGGCGGTAGGTGGTGGTGCTGTCGCCTCCAGTGCTGCTGTTCAGGAACAGCGTGGCGTTGGCTCCGCCGCCGCTGATGACGCCGCTGAGATTCAGCTCGGTGCCGGTGGTGGCGCTGGCGGTGTTCTTGACGATGTTGTAATTCTGGGCCGTGCCTGGAGCGGGCAGCGTGATGTTGTTGGCGACCGTGGTGGCGGCGTTGTTGGCGACCGTGATGGTGCCTCCGGTGGCGCTGGTGATGTTGACAGCGCCAGTACCGAAGCCGGTGGCCGTGCTGATGGAGAGGCCCCCGGCGGAGAGAGTGGTGCCACCCGTGTAGGTGTTTGCTGCGCTAAGGGTGGTGGTGCCGGTGCCGAGGTTGCTCACGCTGCCGGTGCCGCCGATCACGTTGGCGACGGTGATGGCGTTGTTGCGGTTGAAGGCGAGGGTGGAGTTGTTGGTGACCGCGCCGGTGCCGAGGGCTCCGGTGGCCCCTCCGTCACCGATTTGAAGGGTGCCGAGGGTGATGGTCGTGGTGCCGGTGTAGGTGTTGGCACCGGTGAGGGTGACGACCGTGGCGTTGCCGCCGTTGTTGGTCTTGGTGAGGCTGCCCGCGCCGCTGATGATGCCGGAGAGGGTGAGGTTCTTACTTCCCCAGATGCCGTTGATGGTGTTGGCACCGGTGATGGCGATGGCACCAGTGAGGGTGTGGTTGCCGTCCTCGTGGGTGAGGGTGGCTCCATTGAGGTTGATGGCGTTCGCGTAGATGATCGCGGCGGCGGTGCTGCCAGTCTTGAAGCGCAGGGTGGTGCCGGAAGCGGCGGTGATCGCGCCGGTGCCGAGAGTGGTGTAGGCTCCTGCTGCGGTGGGGGCGAGGGCTTGAAGCTCACCCGCGCCGATGGAGGTGGTGCCAG
>JAIYDT010000521.1 GCA_027487355.1 Verrucomicrobiaceae bacterium | reverse complement strand
TTTCCCGTCGCCATCAAGGTCGATGCCTCGAAGCCACTCGGCGAACTCCGCCCGATCTGGCGCTACTTCGGAGCCGATGAGCCGAACTACGCTTACATGAAGGACGGCAAGAAGCTGCTCAAGGAACTCGGCGAGATGTCGCCCAAGAACGTCTATTTCCGCGCCCACAACCTGCTGACCACCGGCGATGGAACTCCGGCATTGAAATGGGGCAGCACCAACGCCTACACCGAGGACCCCCAGGGAAATCCAATCTATGACTGGACGATCACCGACCGGATTTTCGACACCTATCTCGAGCGCGGCGTGCGTCCCTATGTGCAGCTCGGCTTCATGCCACAGGCACTTTCCACAAAGCCGGAACCGTATCGCCACCATTGGACGCCTGAGGCGAAATATGACACCATCTATCTCGGCTGGACCCATCCACCTAAGGACTACGCGAAGTGGGGCGAGCTTTGCTACCAGTGGACGAAACATTGCGTCGAGAAATACGGTCGAGCCGAGGTCGAGAAATGGTGGTGGCAGCTCTGGAACGAACCGAACATCGGTTACTGGCGAGGCACGCAGGAGGAGTTCTACAAGCTCTACGATTACTCGGTGGACGCCGTTCGAAGGGCGCTGCCCACCGCGCGCATCGGAGGTCCGGAAACCGCAGGCGGCACCGGTGGCGGCACGCTCAACAAGTTCCTCAATCACTGCGTCAACGGCACCAACTTCGTCACCGGCAAGCAAGGCACCCCGATCGACCTGATCTCCTTCCATGCAAAGGGTCAGCCGAGGTTTGTCGATGGCCACGTGCGGATGGGCATTTCAAGCCAGCTACGTAACATTGATGACGCGTTCAAGGCGATCGCCAGCTTTCCCACGCTGAAACACCTGCCGATCGTCATAGGCGAGTCGGATCCTGAAGGCTGCGCCGCCTGCCAGGGACCCCAGAACGGTTATCGCAACGGCACGATGTACTCCAGCTACACGGCCGCCAGTTTCGCGAGAAAGCATGATCTCGCCGCAAAACATGGCGTGAATCTTGAGGGCGCGCTGACGTGGGCCTTCGAGTTCGAGGACCAGCCATACTTCGCCGGCTTCCGGGTGCTGGCCAGCAATGGCATCGATCATCCGGTGATCAATGTCTTCCGCATGTTCAGCAAGATGGGAGGGCAGCGCCTGACCGTGGAAAGCGATGCCGCGACTCCCTTGGACACGATGCTCAAGGAAGGCGTGCGCGGAAAGCCCGACGTCTCGGCCCTCGCCAGTCTCGAAGGCAAGAAGCTCGCCGTCATGGTCTGGCATTACCTCGACGATGACCTCCCCGGTCCGGATGCCACGGTCACCCTATCCCTTCCCGGACTGCCCAAGAATGGAGAGGCGAAATTGACCCAGTTCCGGATCGATGAGTCCCACAGCAATGCCTACACGCTCTGGCAGTCGATGAACTCCCCTCAGAAGCCCACGGAAGCCCAATACAAGGAACTGGAGGAGGCCGGCCAGCTTGCTTCGTTGAAGAGCGACTCGCCCATCGCGATCAAGGACGGCTCGGCCACCGTGACCTTCAAGCTTCCGCGCCAGGGTGTTTCCCTGTTGCTACTGGAACTCCCGTAATTTCAGGCAAGAAAAGGCCCCGCTGGGACGAACCTGGCGGGGCCTCGATGGAAACGTTTGGGAAGATGACTTACCAGGTCTTCACATCCTGATCGGCACCGGTGCCACCCACCTTTTGATCGGCTCCCTTGGTCCAAACAAGCACCCGGCGGCCGCGAAGCGTTGTGCCGCTACTGGTTGGGTCGATGATCTCTTCGTCATAGTCCTGGTCGAGGGTGATTTCATAACCATTTCCCCAGGGGTCGTAGAGTCCCTCGATGGTGCTTGAACCGCCGGTGTAGATCAGGCCGCCCTTCTTGTTCTTGCCGTCCTTCATCCCGGCCAGGAAGTTGAGCTGCTTGTTGTTCTGCATCGAGCTGCTGGAGGCTTCCTTGCCCAGCAGGATCGTCACCAGTTGGACACCCTGACCGTTCGAGGTATTGCAGGTCTCACCGACATCGGGAAGGCGTCCGTATTCCTGATAGAACTGGTTGATACCGCTTTCCAAGGCGGTGGCAGCGGACTGACAGGTGAGACGCTTGGCTCTGTTGATGGCGGCCATGCCTCCGGCGAATCCGGCGGCAGCGAGCACGGCGATGATCGCGATGACGACCAGAAGTTCGATCAGGGTGAAGCCGCTGCGGTGGCGGGAAACTGGGGTTTTCATGATTCGATGGGATGTGGAGGAATGAATGAGACTGGAGAGAAACCGATTTCTGGTTCGCTGACAATGCCCCTTTCGAGGCAATCACATGGTAAATACGATACTCAACCCGGGTCACTCGGCAATCTTTTTCCTGCGGTGCTTTGGGTTTGCCGCCTCGCCTCCGCTGGCGCACCCTGTGGCATGTCAGAGGATTTGATGCGGGATGAGGTGTTGAAATGCATGCGCTCCCCGAAGTACCGACCGATGACCGGTTCCGAGTTGGCGCGGTTTCTGGAAGTCCCATCGAGTGATCGTTCCAAGCTCCGGGCGACGGTGATGGAACTCATCCAGCAGGGTCTCGTCGTGGAGGGCCGGAAGTCCCGCTATGAACTGCGCGGAAAGACCGGAAACCAACTCACCGGCACCCTGCGTTTCCATCCCAAGGGCAATGCCTGGTTCTTTCCCACACTGACCGATGACGAGAACCTCGCCACCGGCATCGACCTGAAAAAGTTCTCACGCATCTACATTGGCCGCCGCGATTGCTCGACCGCGCTCGACGGCGACAAGGTCGTCTGCACCATCCAACTCCCATCGGAAAGGCGCAGCAAGCCACAGCGCGGAGACCGCCGCGTGGTCGGGGACGAGCCGGATGAGGAAGCGAAGGGCAAGGTCGAGCGCATCCTGGAACGACGCTCGGGCCGTCTGATCGGTACCTTCCAACAAAAGGGCAAACACTCCTGGGTGCAGTGCTCGGATGTGGCCGTCGATGGCCCTGTCGATCTGGTTGGCGACACCACCGCTCAGCCCGGGCAGTTGGTCGTCGTGGAGCTGGAGCAATGGGACTCCCGCTCACTCGCACCGCGTGGCCGGATACTCGAAGTCCTCGGCTGGCCGGGCGATCCGGGCGTGGACATCGTCGCGATCATTCAGCGCAATGGCCTCCGCACGTCCTTTCCGGAGGCGGTTCTTGAGGAAGTCCGAGGCACACCGGAATCTCCGACCGATGAGGAGATCGCCCGCCGCTCGGACTGGCGCAAGAAGCTTGTCATCACCATCGACCCCGCTGACGCGAAGGACCATGACGATGCGATCTGGCTGGAGCGCTCGAAAACCGGCTGGCTGCTGGCTGTTCACATCGCCGATGTTTCCCACTATGTAAAACCTGGCACCGCGATGGACAAGGAAGCCATCGAACGAGGCAACTCCACCTACCTCGTCGACCGCGTGCTGCCGATGCTGCCGCCGGAACTCAGCAATGGCATCTGCTCGCTGAAGCCGAATGTTGACCGTCTGACCAAGTGCGCGTTGCTCGACATCGCCCTGAATGGAGAGGTGAAGAAGGTCCGCTTCTTCGATGCCGTGATCCACAGCCGTGCGAAGCTTTCCTACGAACAGGCCCAGGTCATCCTCGATGGCGGCGAGGCACCCGAAGGTCATGAGGATGGGCTGGAGGAAATGGTCCGCGAGGGTTGGAAGATGGCGTCCACTTTGAGGAAACTCCGCTTCGCCAACGGCGCTCTCGATCTTGAGATGCCGGAGATCCGTATCAAGCTCGATGAGAATGGTCGCGCTTGCGGACTGATCCCGGTCGAGCACACTTCCAGTCATCAACTCGTCGAGGAGTGCATGCTAGCCGCGAACGAGGTGGTCGCCCGATTGTTGAAAGGCCGCCAGAAACCAGCTGTCCACCGCATTCACGAGGATCCGGATTTTTCCAAGCTCTTCGAGTTTGCCGAGACCGCAAAGCTCCACGGCTACAAGCCCGGCGACCTCACCAACCGCGCCCACATCCAGAAGTTGTTGGACGACTCAAAAGGCAGCCCGGAGGAACACTCGATCAAGCTTGGCCTCCTCAAGAGCCTGAAGCGCGCCGCCTATTCGCCGGACGCCATCGGTCACTACGGTCTCGCCAAGGCCGACTACTGCCACTTCACCAGTCCGATCCGGCGCTATGCCGACCTCATCGTCCATCGCGCCATGCAGGCCTATCTGGAAAACGCGCCGAAGGTTCCGGATCGTACGCCATCGCAGAACGAGCTGCGCGAGATTTCCCGCCATATCTCCGACACCGAGCGGGTATCCGCCGAGGCCGAGAGCGAGACCAAGCAGCTCAAGATGATGGAATTCCTCGGTCGCGTGGCCGAGCTGGAAGAGCCGATCGTTTTCGAAGGACTCATCACGGATGCGCGTCCGATGGGGCTTTTCGTCGAGGTGCCGAATCTCGGCATCCGCGGTGCGGTGAAACGCGAGGATCTGCCCGAAGGCCGCTGGCGCTTCGAAGGCCATCGAGGGGCCTGGGCCAGTTACGACGGCGACCTCATCCAGATCGGCATGCGCCTGCCGATGGAGGTCATCGGCGTGGATCGCGTGCGACGCTTCGTCGATTTCCGGATCGCGCTCAATCCGGATGCAAAGATTTCGCAGGGCATGCCCTCGGCTGAAGGGAAAAAGAAAAGCCCGAAGCCCGCCCCACCTTTGCTGAAAGGCAAGCCCGCCAAGTCCAGCGGCAAGCCTGCGATCAAGGCCGCGAAGCCCTCGAAAAAGAAGACCTTCACTGAACCCAAGGCGACCAGGACTCCCAAACCATCTGCCACGAAACGGAAGCGTCGCTGAGTTCAATCGGTCATGAGGGCTTCCGCCAATGATGACCAGTGATTGGTGAAAGCCACGCTCACGTCACGCTCACCCGCAGATCCGTCAAGGTCCAGAGAAGATCGTTGGCAGGGGCTCCAGTGCCTTTCATCTTCCTCGCTCCGTTCTTGCGGCGGGGGCTGAAGCGCTCGCGCGACGCGGTGAAGGCTTCGTTGACGAAGGCCTTGCTGCCGATGACCGCGCCGTCGGTGAAGTACCTCACCCGACACTGCAGCATCGCCGCCATGCTTAGTTCGGGTAGGACCGTTATCCTGAGGGCTGGTTTCAACATCGCCTTTGGCCTTTGCTTTGAGGATGTGTTTCGCGGCTGTTAGATCGGCCTCGCCACTCTGCGCTGGAGCGCCAGGCCCATCATCTGGCGGTAAATCTTCGCCGCGTCCTGCCATTTCTCACTCTGGAAGCCGACGCCGTGATGGCTGAGACAGGCTCGAACAAGGCCTTCTCGCGCTTTCCTGCCGTTGCCTTTGTTGCCGCCGCCAATCGCTTCGCCGTAGCTGCTCCAGCGATACTCCGCCGGATCCTTGATCATCCCCGCTCTAACAGGGTTGAGATCGATGTAGGCGGCCATCGTCCGTGCCGCGATCCCGCTTTCGACGATGACGATCTTATAACGCTGCTCCCAAAAATTGTCTATCCCTATACACAAGCTGCTTGTGGAGGATGGCGATTCACCGGACACCCGTGATATATTGTCTTAGCCGAATATGAGAAATGCCGCGTGATTCTTTCGTTGATTTCCCCCTTCCATGGTCATCGCTCAAGCGAACGAAGGATTCTCATCTCTCGCGCGGCGATTTCGTCAACGTGCGGAGCAATGAGCAGGCGTTGCTCGGCATCTTGGCGGGCCAGGAGGATGACGGCGTCCATTTCCCCGCATAGTGCCTGATCGCTTGCAAGGGGGCTGCCTTCGGCCAGTGCATTGAGAATGAATTCCGCCAGGAACTGCGGCTGGCAGGCTCGATAGATCCTTGCACCATAACGGACCAGATCCGCAGCGAGACCCAGCTCCACTCCGCTCCGCCTCACAATCCCGATGGCCTCCTCCACCTCATCCGTCGCAGCGGCGATCCAGTCCTCGCCGAAGTCGCGATGGCCAGGCCGATCGAGCCAACTGGCCAAGGCCCGGCAACGCATGGCGCGTGAGCGGATCCCAGCTTCCGCGATCAGCCCTCCCCCAGGCTCCAAAGGAGCAAGCACCTTCACGCCCCGGTCACTTTCATCACAAGCCGCCTCGAATCTCCCAAGATCCATCAAGACGCGGGATCGATTCACGCACAGCATCGATTGCAGCAACACCCGCTCCGGTCTGAACTCCGTCCGCCAATCGGCAAACAGCGCGTCGGCCACCTCGAAACTGCGGAGGGCCACGTCGAGTCGGTGAAGCTCTCCTTCGGTGGTCGCTAGATTGATCCATGCCAGCAGCAAGCGCTCCGGAAAGGCCGGATTCCCATCCAATGGCACCGCTTCCAGGACCTCGATTGCCCGTTGGTAAGATTGAAGCGCTGCCAGCGGCTGAGGTTCAGCTAGACGCCGCAGCACGTCTCCGCGATTGATCAAGGCGGCCGCCAGGCCCCAAGCGGTGCGCGGTTGCACGCGCCAAGGGAGTTCTTCGCGCAAGGCGATCGCCCGTTCAAAGCAATCCAAGGCACCATCAAGTTCTCCAGCCGCCATGAGCTTGATTCCCCGAAGAGTCTCGTCATTTGCCGACTGTTCCATGGCTTTGAAATCAACCCAGAGCGGGTTCAGCGCTTCGACTTTTCGTAGGCCTCCTTGAGCCAAGGATGATCCTTGGAGAGCAGTTCAACCTGGATCGGGACAACCAAACTGCCATGCACCTCGAGCGCGATGAACAGCCCGATGACCAAAGCCGAGACCTTCAGCGGATGAAGGGGTCCTGCGTTCACCCGATGCCCACCCGCACGGTCCCAAAGGGTCGCCCCGATCCGCCTGACAATGAACCAACTCACCAACTGGCAGATGGGCGAAATCAAGCTCATTCCAAACCCAATTCCGGCGAACAGCACCCGGAACGAACGCGTCAGGCTCTGCCCATAGGACAAGCGGCTGCCGTCCGCATTCATGACGGAAAGATTGAGCAGTGCCTTGCCCGGAGTGGTGCCGAAGTGGTGGATCATCATCGTTTCCATGAGGAACCAGGGCACCAGATGGAGCATCAGCAGCCAGGGACTCGTCAGCAGGACCTTGAGATCATTTCCCGCCGCCCACATCCCCAGCCACCAGAGGGTGCCATATCCGATCAGGTCAAACCAACGCGCCCAGAACCGCCGGTAAACCGCGGGTTTCTGAGGCAGTGGAGGAGGCAGCGAAAACGACCGAGGCTCGGAGTCCGGGCGCACTTCCGGGCGATCGAAGAACTCTGAAAACAGCGCGACCGTCTTCAGCGGCCGCCACTCCGTCATGCCTTCCGACCAGACCGGGTCGTCGGGACCGAGGTCACCAGCCTCAATTTTACTTCGAATCTCGTAGTCGGGAAGCGGGCCGGCTTTTTCGCCGTTGCGGATGAGCCAGAAATCCATCGGAGGGGTCTAGAGGTTGCGGAGGGATTTGGCGGCATCGCTGCGGGCAGCGAATGCGGCGGGGACCAGGGCGGCAAGGGAACAAAGCACAAATGCGAAGAAAGCAATCAAAGCTTGTTCGACTGGATTGTTGTGGGCGGGAAGCACCGAGAATCCGGTAAACGTTGCCGAGAACGGATCAAACCCAAGGCCGCGAAGGACCGCCTGCACGCCGCCCCGGTAGTGGATCACCAGCCGCCCGAGCCCCACGCCGAGCACGGCCCCCAGAACCCCGAGGATCATCCCCTGATAGAGAAACACCCGCACGATCTGTCCTGGTGCCGCGCCCAGCGCCTTCATGACACCGATCTCTCGTTTCTTCTGGATCGTCACCGTGAACATCACCGCCATCATCGAGAACGCGGACACCAGCACGATGAATGAAAGTGCGAAATACATCATCACACGCTGCTGGCTGATCAGGTTGAAGAACCTCGCGATCTGCTCCTGCTCCATCCACGTCATCTTCGCCCAATCCGGCCCTCCCGCCTCGAGCACGGCCTGAGCGACCTGATCCGCTTGGTAGGGATCATCCAGGCGCAGCGCGATCGCCTGCACCTTGTCATCCAGGCCTGCAAGCGTCTGGGCCAGCCCCATCGGCATGAAAATGTCCGGCGTGTTGAGCATCTGGGAGGACTGATAGACCCCGATCACGGTCGCCTCCTTCGGCAGCACCACGCTCTTCAGGTTCTTCATGATCTCGTTGTTCATCGTTTCGGCGTCGGTCTTCGAGAGGTCCGCCAGCCAGCCGTCGATGCCCTTGCGGGCGTTCGGCTCGAACCGGCTGACGCCCGCCGCTTCATCCACCTCCCCGCTTTCGAGGTTCTTGAGGATCGCCTCGATCAGGTCGCGCTCCTGCTGCCGGATCCGCTGTCCCAGGATCATGCTGAAATGTTCGCCGGTCTCCTGTATCGTCGACAGCGTGAGGACCTCCTTGGCTCCTTCCTGTTTCCAGCCCTTCAAGAGCAGCTGGTTCGCTTTCGTCCACGGGTCTTTGAAGGCCTCCCGCACCGGTGGATTGTCAGTGCTTTTGTAGGCGGTCATCATTTCCCCGAGGTTTTTCGTCGGGTAAAGCAACATCGTGCTGCCAACCTGGAGGTGGTAGAGTTCCGCCAGCGCCGAGGAAATCACCACCCGGTCATCCAGCCCCATGTCCGCCGAGGATCCGGGGAAACGGTCGACATCGAGCATCTTGCCGATTGTCTCGACCTGGATCGGGTCGCTCGTATCGATGCCGTAAAACAACGACATCGTCGGCTTCATGCCATCCTCGAAGTCCAGGATGACGCTTTCCGCCACGAACGGAGTGGCCGATTTCACGCCCGGCACCGAGGCGAATTTTTTCGCCGGTGCCCGCCAACCCTCCAGCGGCTCCGACTGCCCGCCATCGGGATGGAAGCTCATCAGGATGTGGGGGCTGAACCCAAGCACACGTTCCTTCACGCTGCGTTCCATCCCGGCCATCACCGACATTACCACCACCAGCACCAGCACACCCAGCAACACACCGATCAGCGAGATCAGGGTGAACGAGGACATGACCGCCCGACGAGGATTGAGATACCGTCGGGCGAGCAGGAAGCTGAATGAGCGTTGCGCCATGGGGCATCCCTAGCGGTCGAATCCCGGACCCGCAAGGCTTAGACCAATCGGCCTTTCCGGACTGGGACGACCAGTGTCGGCAGCTCAGCCTTGCGGACGAGGCCCTCGGCCACGCTGCCGAGGAGGATCGAGGCCACCACACCGTGTCCGTGCGAGCCTAGAACCACCAGATCCGCATTCACTTCCTTGGCGTAATCGAGGATCGCATAGAGAGGAGCTCCATCGACCAGCTTCGTTCGGACGTCGGTGACATCGCTGGTCACGCTGGCCAGGATCTCGTCCAGTTTCACGGCGGCGCGCTTCCGAGCTTCCTCCTGGAAAAGGTGGATCGCGGGAAACTCATCCGGGGTGAAGCCATACGCCGTGTAAGCAGGCTCCGCCTCCAGCACATGAAGCAGGTGCAACGAGGCCCCGAAGGCCTTCGCCATTTCGACCCCGGCATTCAGCACCACGGGGGTCGATTCCGAGTAATCGAGGGCGACAATGATCGTTTTCATAGCGTCCGCAGGCTACCACCCTTTGCGACCGGATGCCATGAATGATCATCAGATGCCGGGAAAATGAGAATCCCCGCGCAGTGGGTTGGCAAACGAACCGTTTCCGGCCAACGTCACGCCGATGATCCGCTTCCTCCACACCCGCATCCGCGTCAAGGACCTCGATGCCTCCATCGCCTTCTACGAAAAGGTCGGCTACACTCTCGGTGACCGCAAGGACTCGCCCGAAGGCAACAAGCTCGCCTTCCTGGAGCTTCCGGGAAACGACGTCTTTCTCGAACTCTGCCACTCGCCGGACTACACCGCCACCTGCCCGGAAGACCTGATGCACACCTGTCTGGGCGTCCCGGATATCATCGAGTATTGCGACAAGGTCGAGAAATCCGGCATCGAGATCTGGCCGTCCAACTGGCGCGAGAAATTCTCCACCGGCGGTCGGAAAATGGCCTTCGTGACCGATCCCGATTTCTATGAGGTCGAGATTCTGGAGCGCGGCGTTCCCGTTCTCTGAGACGACCATTTTTCCCACCGGGTCGGATTGTTCTTTTCCCCACGAAGGTCGGCCCTACGGTCCGCTCCCCGCGTGGTCCGCGTTCCGTTGACCAGAATCGGGCACCGCCACCTTTCGTGATCATCACCCTGCGCTCCGCCCTGCCTTCCGACGAGAAGGATCTTTCCCTGCTTTACACCGAGTCGAGGCGGGAAACCTTCACCTGGTGTGATCCCGCGATGTTCCAAGAGGAAGACTACAGTCGCGAGACCAAGGGCGAGATCGTGGATGTCGCCTGTGATCGGGGAAAGATCGTCGGCTTTGTGTCGGTCTGGGAGCTCGATGACTTCATCCACCATCTCTACGTCCATCGTGACTACCAGCGCCAGGGAGTAGGCTCGCTTCTCCTCGCCCGCGCCCTCCGCCACTGCAAGAGCGGCAAGGCCCGCCTGAAATGCCTCATCCGCAACAAGCCGGCCCGCGCCTTTTACCTGAAGGAAGGCTGGATGATTGTGGAAAATGGTCGGGATTCCCTCGGTGAGTTCCACCTGATGGAGCTGAAGACGGGGACGGCCTCGGCGTATCTGTTTTGAGGTGCTTTCCTGCCTTCACGGAAGCTCATCTCCGTCCTGCACGACCGCACTTGGAACAAGAGCCATGGCTTTCAGAAAGCCTTCCCGGGAAGCTCCTTTGGCGCGCTCGGCGATCAGATCGTAGGTTTGTAGGGCAGAGAGCTTTTCGGCCACGGCCAGACTGACGAACTGGTTGACAGAAACGCCATCCGCCTCTGCCGCGATCTTGAGGTTGCGGTGGAGGGATTCAGGGAGGCGTAGGCTTAGGGTGCTCATGGGAGTAGTTGGATGAATTGCGAAGGTCTAACGACCGAAATTCCAAAATCAGAGGCCCTATTGAGGTCCTTGAGATTGAAGGTCACAAGATGCGTTGCCCCGGAAGCCACCGCAACTTCGAGGACCATGTCGTCCTTGGGGTCGGGAACAAGGGGCCTCCACAGATAAAAAATCGGTTGCTTGTGGGCCACCATGGCGAGTCGTCCGAGGATGGAGTCAATCGCTTCACGCGGAAGGGGAATCCCGGAACCTGGACGACCTGTGACATCTTCATATTCGGCGAGCAATGGAACCGAGAGAGCCAATTCGAACTCGCCCCGATCCGCCGCCAGAAGAATTTGGTGGCTGGCACCCGACGATGAACGGAGTGCCGCCACAATCACATTGGTATCAAGCACCGCTCTCACCGTGTTCGGTATCATCAGCGATATCGCCAACGATGTCAAAATTCAATTTTGCTCTATGAGAGCGGACTTTTTCCATCCCCTACTCTTCAGAAAGCGATTCCAGCTTAGCCTAACGAATTGCGGTTGAAACCTCCTCGGGATCTGATCCGATTTCCGTCCGTGAAAGGTTTGTTCCGCT
>JAIYDT010000325.1 GCA_027487355.1 Verrucomicrobiaceae bacterium | reverse complement strand
GAGCTGAGTGAATAGTGGCCGAAGTACTGCGAGAAATACTTGTTCGCGCTGGCCTTGGCAAAACCCTGGGTCTGGCCCCACTTGACGTCGCAGTTCGTGCCATCGAGCGCCAGCCAGAGACCGAGCGTGGTGCCTTCCTTGCGCAGTTCCTCGCTGAGTTTCACAAGATCCGCGAAGCCTCCAGGAAAGTCGCGCGGCGTCGGTTCATAGACCGATTGCCGGTTCTGCCAGCCATCGTCCGGCACCATCGCGTCGATCTTCACGCCGTAGGAGGAAATGGCCGACTTGAACTCGCGATACACGTTCACGAAGTTGTCGCCCTTCAGCGATTTTCCCGCCGGATCGAACCAGTTGTTGTAGTGCGTGAAGGAACGATCCGCCTTTTGGACCCTTTTGAGATAGCGTGAAAACTGCTGCTCGACCGGCAGATCCACGCCACCACCCGCGACCGCGGTCTTGCTGGTGATCTGCCAGCGATCGCCGGACTTCACCGCGTAGCCCGGGAAATGAAACAGCCTGATCAGGCCGGGTCTGGCCTTCGCATCCCGATCACGGCCCTCGAGATCGACGAAGCTGTAGTTGCCGACCATTTCGTAATGATGCTTGTCGGGCAGCGGCGTGTTGCCGTCGGTGTGACGGCTGTGACCGGCGGGATACTCGAGTCCGAAAAACAGGCGATCGCCCAGAAACACCGGCTCGCCACGACCTCCGCGCGTGGCAGTGCCCTCGCATGAGAATCGCTCGACCTCCAGACGATCCACGGTGGACTCGCCCGAGAACTCGAGGACGACGCTTTTTCTAACAAATCCATCTTCCAGAGTTGACCAATATCGGACCAACACGGCGTCAGGCGCTCCCGGGGGCACGGCATCCGGCCAACGATAGCGGATTGTCATCGAAGAGGTTTCACCATCGCTCGTTCCCGTCGTTTTCTCATCCGCGACAAAATCGGAGACCGTCCATTCGCGATCATCCATCATGCGGATATGGAACTCATCGCTGCGAGTCTCCACAGACTTCTCGCCGAAGATGAACCGGGTGGTACGCCATGCCTTGCCATCAAAGGTCAGTTCACGGGCGAAATCGCCACTATGATTCCTCAAGACCTTCGGCGCAGCTTGAAGGGAACCTAGCAGACAAACTTGGAGCAAGACGACGGCGACGAAAAATCGAGACATAAGCATGAGACGGAACGCCCACGCTACGGCCGTGATGTTCAGCTCGTTTCACCCGATGTCGCGACCACCCGAAATCGGGATGGCCATCAAATCACAGATCTCCGTCCGGGAAAATCTGATGATACTTGATCGCCTCCACCCCGACCGCGGCGGCCGTGCCGAAAATGGTTTCCACACTGGCAGTCCGTGGCACCTGAGCGGCCGGACGCGCGAGACCGAGGATGAGCTGCCCATAGCCCTGGGCTCCGGCGACGTGCTGGAGCAGCTTCAGCGAAATGTGCGCGGCATCAAGGTTCGGAAACACCAGCACGTCGGCGGTCGCGCGGACCTTCGCATCCGCCAGCTTCACCTCGGCGGCGGCGGGGTCGAGGGCGACATCCGCCTGGAGTTCGCCATCGATATCAAGTTCGAGAAACTGCTTTTCCGCTGCCTCCTTCGCGATCGCGGTCGCGGCCACGATCCGGCGGGCCTCATCGGTGGAGGCGGAGCCTTTCGTCGAGTGGCTGAGCAGGGCGACGTGGGCTGTACGACCGAGGAAATGGTGGGCGAGCTTGCCGGTTTCCAGCGCGATCGCCGCGAGCTGGTCGATTTCCGGACGCGGGGAAAGCGCGCAGTCGGCGAGAAACAGCACACCGCTGCCGCCGAGGTGCTTGAGATGATCTCCGACGAGCACCATCGCTCCAAAAATCTTCGGCACGCTGGCGACCGGCTTGATCGTGTGGATCAGCGCGCGGAACAGGGTGGCGGGCAGTGCTTGATTTCCTCCGACTAGGGCATCCGCCTGACCATACTGGACCATCAGGGCTCCGAAATAATGAGGACGCGCCACGATTTCCGCCGCATCGCCGACCTTCATGTCGCGATAGCGGGCCATGTTGGTCACACGCTGGCAGAACAGGTCGAAGTCCGACGACTTCGCGGGGTCGATGATGTTGATGAAGGTCATCTTCACCCCATGCTCGGCGGCGAGGGCACGGATGCGTTCCTTGTTGCCAAGCAGGATCGGCGTGGCCGCTTCCGCCGCCACCAGTTGAGCTGCGGCCTTGAGCACGCGCAGGTCCTCGCCCTCGGTGAACACGATTCGCTTCGGATGACGGCTCAGGGCCTCGATCAGCGGTCGGGTGAAGGCATTCAGGGCGGGAACTTCGGGAGAAAGTGAGGACATGAGGAGTCGGCGCTCTTGCACCGTGCGGACACTTTAGTATCCCTCATGAAATCCGTTCAACCCGAAACGCCCGCGTGCCCGCCGACTATCACACCCACACCCCGCTCTGCCTCCACGCGGAGGGCGAACCGGAGGCCTTCATCGACGCCGCAATCGCTGCTGGCGTCACGGAATACGGCATTTCCGACCACGCACCCGCCCTGCCCGAGCCCTTTGACAACTGGCGGATGCTGGAAAGTGATCTTCCTGAGTATTTTTCGTGGCTCGACCGGGCCCGCGCCCACGCCAGGGGCCGGATTCCAGTCCGAGCCGGCATGGAATGCGACTGGCTGCCGGGCTGCGAGGGCTGGATCACGGATCTCGCCGGGCGTTATTCTTGGGACTACCTGATTGGCTCCGTCCACTACCTCGGCACCTGGGATTTCGACAACCCGAAGTGGCTCGGCCGCTGGGCGGAAACCGACGTCGAGGAAGCCTGGACCCTCTACTGGAAAGCCTACGCCGACATGGCGGAAAGCGGGCTCTTCGACATCCTCGGTCACGCCGATCTGGTGAAAAAGTTCTGCCACATCCCCGACGGCGACCTCGATCGCTTCCACGAGCCTGCCATCGATGCCATCGCCGCCTCCGGCTGTGCCATCGAACTGAACACCGCCGGCTGGCACAAGCCCTGCGCCGAGGCCTACCCGACTCCGCGCTTTCTCGAACTCGCCTGCTCCGCCGGCATCCCGCTCGTCATTTCCTCGGACTCCCATCATCCGAGCGAGGTCGCCCGGGATTTCCCGAAGGCGATCGAGTGGGCAAAGGCCGCCGGATACCGCGAGACGTTGCTGTTCGAGGGAAGGAAGCGGAAGAGCGAGGCGCTCTAACCATCCAGGAATGAACAACTATTCCCAAGCCGCATTTTCGCTGAAGCTGGCATTGGATGCTGGCCTCATCGAAACGAAAGCGGTCATCAACTGGGCGGATGACATTCTGTGCAAATTGGAAACCTACGACAACGATGTGGCGAATGTCTCGATGGCTTTCAATGCCTCGGAAAGCGAATTGAGTGAATTGCTCGAACAGTTTCCAGGAGCCAAGGACGAGTGGTCTGCCCTACGTGAGATTCTTCCAGCCATGCACGAA
Organism: Verrucomicrobiaceae bacterium; assembly: GCA_027487355.1. Lineage (GTDB taxonomy): Bacteria > Verrucomicrobiota > Verrucomicrobiia > Verrucomicrobiales > Akkermansiaceae > Luteolibacter. The sequence continues at coordinate 1,004 of JAIYDT010000325.1, read as the reverse complement.
GCTCTACAGAAGGAACCTTCGAGAGCCCTCGGTTTCGCGACATTCCTGAATGAGTTTCAACTTGATCGCATTCAAACCACCCCCCCAGACATGGAGTTCATATTCGTTCTTTTGGACGGTTTTGAGCTCAAGGAAGTCCTTGGATTGGGCACGCCTGAGGAGGCGACCCAGTATCTGCTCGAGGAACTGCAGGCGTTCAGGAGGAACTAACAAGCTGCATCAAGCCCCAAGAAGCTTCTCACGGATCGCTGCTTCAATGTCCTCAGCACAGGTGACATTCAACGGGGAGCCGATGACCACCGGCTTTTCGTCGTCCGGCACATGGTCCCGTCCGTGCGAGCCTTTCACCAAGGACGCATCCAGCGGGATGACATCCATCAAGCCACGGAAGCCGAGCTTCTTCTTCAGGAGGAACTTCGCGATCTTCAGCTTCGGAAACGGGATCGCCGGATCGAGGAACAGCTCGACCGGATCGTAGCCGGGCTTGCGGTGGATGTCGACGCAGCGGGCGTAGTCGGGTGCCTTCGCGTCGTCGTTCCAGAAGTAGTAGGTGAACCACGCGTCGGGCTTCGAAATGGCGACCAGATCCCCTGCCCGCCCGTTCTCCATCGTGCGCACCTCGTCGATGCCATCGGTCTTTTCCAGCAGCGACCGCACCTCGGGCAGCAGGGCCGGATCATTCACATACACATGCGCCACCTGGTGATCCGCCACCGCGAACACCTTCGATGAACCGCAATCCAGGGTCTCCAGCCCCAGCTCGTCCTTGATCGTGATCCAGCCCTTTTCCCGGAACAGGCGATTGAGGTGGATTGGCTTCGAGACGGCGGAGATCCCGTATTCGGAAACGATCATCACCTTCACACTACGGGATTCATAGTAGCGAACCAGATCCGCCACCACTCCATCGATGGCCGCGACCTCCGACGGAATCGACGGATGATCCGGCCCGACTTTCTGAAGCGGGTAGTCGAGATGCGGCAGGTAAACAAGCGACAGAGTGG
>JAIYDT010000024.1 GCA_027487355.1 Verrucomicrobiaceae bacterium | reverse complement strand
GGCCACCGGCCAGATCGTCCAGCAGACCTCGGTCAATTTCGGCTCCGAACTCCCGCAGTTCGGCTCGCCCAGCGGCTTCATCCCCGGAGGAAAGGACGGCGAGGTCCACGGCGATCCGCAGATGTGGCTGGAGGCGCTCGACTTGATGCTGAGCCGGCTTTCCGCCGTGGCGGATCTTTCCAAGGTGGTGGCCATCGCCGGCTCCGGCCAGCAACATGGCTCGGTTTATCTGGATGCGACCTTCAATGAACGTCTTGCTGCACTCGACGCCGCAGGCACGCTTTCCGGCCAGCTCTCCCCCGCCTTTTCCCGCGCGACCTCGCCGATCTGGATGGATACCTCCACCGGTGCCGAATGTGCGGAAATCACCGCTGCAGCCGGGGGCGATGAGGTGATCCGGAAGATTTCCGGCTCGGCCGCGATCGAACGCTTCACCGGTCCGCAGATCCGCCGCTTCTTCAAGACCGATCCTGACGGTTACGCCCGCACCGCCCGGGTGCACCTGATCAGCTCCTTCCTCGCCTCGGTGCTCGCCGGGAAGGACGCCGCCATCGATCCCGGCGACGGCTCGGGCATGAACCTGATGGACCTGGCCAGCTCCGATTGGTCGGACCTGCTGCTCGACGCCACCGCGCCGGGACTCCGCGCGAAGCTGCCGGCCGTCGCGCCGACGCAGTCGATCACCGGGACCCTCGCTCCCTACTTCTCGAAGTACGGCTTTTCCAGTAGCTGCAAGGTCGCGCGCTTCACCGGCGACAATCCGGCCTCGCTGGTCGGCATGGGAGCCACCGCTCCGGGCAACATCGTCATCTCGCTCGGCACGTCCGACACCTTTTTCGCCGCCATGGAGGGCCCGAAGACCGATCCGGCCGGCTTCGGCCACGTGTTCGGAAATCCGGCGGGCGGTTTCATGTCGCTGATCTGCTTCCGCAACGGCTCGCTCGCCCGCGAGGCGCTGCGTGACGAACTCGGCGTCGATTGGTCCGCCTTCGACGTCGACGGCCTGGCCCTCACCGCGCCCGGCAACGCTGGCAACCGCATGCTGCCGTTCTTCGGCCCGGAGATCACGCCGCGCGGCGACTTCGATGGCCCGGTGCGAAAGGGCGACGCGGAGTTCGAGTCCGGTGCCAATCCTCCCACCCAGATCCGCGCCCTGCTCGAAGGCCAGTTCCTCAACATGCGCCTTCATTCGCAGTGGATCGGCGTGAAGGCCGACCGCATCCGTCTAACAGGTGGAGCCTCCCAGAACAACGGCATCGCCCGTCTGGTGGCGGACATTTTCCAGGCTCCGGTGGAACGACTCGCCATCGGCAACTCCGCCGCACTCGGAGCCGCCCTGATCGCCGCCGCTGCGGCCGGTGAGGATCTCGCGAAACTCCAGGCCGTCTTCTGCACCACGGCGGAGGATTCCCGGATCGAGCCCGACCGCTCCACGGCCGCCGTTTACGACGAGGCGATCGTTTCCTACGCCGAGCTGCTCAAGTCGAATCCCCAGCTGATTTCGTAACGACTTTTCAACGACTCCCCCCACGCTTGTCCCACCCCCGGCGGCAAGCTGTGGGCGTCATGAAACACGACCTCACTGAAATCGCCTTCATCCTCGACCGCTCGGGCTCCATGGCCTCGATGGTCGAGTCCGCCATCAGCGGATTCAACCGCCTCCTCAAGGACCAGCAGGCCGCTCCCGGCGAAGCGCGCTTCTCGCTGGTCCTCTTCGACGATCAATACGAGGTCCCTTGCGCCTCGCTGCCGATCTCCAAGGTCCGTCCGCTCGACACCCGGACCTTTGTCCCGCGGGGCTCCACGGCCTTGCTCGATGCCATCGGTCGCACGATCGACGATCTTGGCAAACGTCTCGCCGCGACCCCGGAAGCCCGCCGTCCGGGCAGCGTCATCATCGCCATCCTGACCGACGGCTACGAGAACGCCTCGGTGCACGAGACCTGGGAATCCATTTCCGGAAAGATCAGCCACCAGCAGGAAAAGTATGCCTGGCAGTTCCTTTTCCTCGCCGCGAATGCCGATGCCATCGCGACAGCGGGACGGATGAGCATCCACTCGAAGGATGCCGCCTGTTTTGCCGCCGAGCCGGAATCCCTCGCCGCCACCAAGGACGCGATCTCTCGGAAAATGCGTGCCTCACGGGCGGTGAAAGCCGGAAGTGCCAGCCTCGCCGAAACCCTCTGCGCGGAAGCCGACCTCGGTGACATCGTCCGCGAGGAGGAGCGCAAGCGCGGTCGCTGAAACCTTTCCCTGCGTCGCGGGCGCTCGCGGTCGGACGGGTGTCCGTCCGGTGCTCATGACCCCGCGGCGCAGGGAACGCCTTTCACACCGCCCACAGCATCTTCACCGCCTGCCAGGCGGCAGAGACGTGGTGGACGCGGAAAATCTGCGCGCCGCGTGACATCGATGCGGCGATGCAGGCCACGGTTCCGGCATCGCGCTCGGTCGGATCTGTTAGACCGAGCACCTCGCCGATCACCGTCTTTCTCGAAACCGGAACCAGCAGCGGCCGGTCGAAGCGTTGGAGTCGGTCGAGGAAACGATACACTGTTAGATTGTCATCGCGCTGCTTCGCGAAGTCGATGCCGGGATCAAGGACCACCCGATCCCTTGAAAGTCCGGCTTGATCGCAGAGCGCCAGTTTCTCCTCGAAGAAGGTCTCCATCGAGCCCATCACGTCCGCCCACTGCTGATGGACGTGCGGGATTTTCGGCTCGCCGACACTGTGCATCACCAGCAGCGAGCATCCGGACGCCGTGCAAAGTCGTGCATTGCGGTCATCGGGCAGGCCGCCCATGTCGTTGATGAACTCGACTCGTGGGTCCTCGATGACCTGCGCCACCACCTCCGGCCGCCAGGTGTTGAGGGAAAGCACCGGCGGCCAGACCTGTTCGGCGTCCTTCGGTGTCGCGGCCATGATCACGTCATCCCAGCGATCAAGGAACGCACGGAAACGACGCACCTCCTCCTCCACGCTCACCGCCGCGCGATTGGTGCGGGCGCTTTCCGCCCCGACGTCGAGGATGTCCGCACCGGCCTCCGCCTGGGAACGGGCGATGGCGATCGCGTCGTCGATCACCAGCGTGCCGTCGCCGGAAAACGAGTCATCGTTCACGTTCACGATCCCCGCGATCAGCGGTCGGCGCGGAAAGGAAATCGAGCGGTCGCGGAGCAGCCAGTTCACGCACCCGATGGTGAAAGGCCCGCAAGAATCGACAAGCTTTCCATTTGCCGTCACCCGGAAGCTTGGTAGCTTCGCGTTCGATGAACTCCGATCTCAACCGCCGCCATTTCGTGAAACTGGGTACCCTCGCCGTGGCTGCCGCCGCGATCGCTCCTGCCCGCGCGGCTTCTGCTGCGTCTCCTGCCGAACTGCCGAAGCTGCCCTACGGCTTTGATGCGTTGGAGCCGCACATCGACAAGATGACGATGGAGATTCATCACGGCAAACATCACGCCGCCTACATCGCGAAGCTCAACGAGGCCCTCGCCAAGGCCCCGGAACTCGCCGCGAAGCCACTCGACGAGGTGCTCGGCAATCTTCCCGCCGTCTCCGACGAAGCCCTGCGCACCGCCCTCCGCAACCAGGGCGGCGGCCATTGGAACCACTCGATGTTCTGGGAAAGCCTCGCGCCGGCCGACAAGTCCGGAAAGCCCTCCGACAAACTCTCAGCCGCCATCAGCAGCGCCTTCGGGGGCATGGACGAGTTCAAGAAGGCCTTCGGGGAAGCCGCCACCAAGCGCTTCGGCTCCGGCTGGGCCTGGCTCATCGTGAAGGATGGGAAGCTCAAGATCACCAGCACCGCCAACCAGGACCACCCGGCCATGAAAGGCATCGTCCCCGACAGCGACTTCGGCACCCCGATCCTCGGCCTCGATGTCTGGGAACACGCCTACTACCTTCACTATCAGAACCGTCGTCCGGATTACATCGGGGCGTTCTGGAAGGTGGTGAACTGGGACAAGGTCTCGGAGCGGTTTGCGAAGGTTTCGTGAGGGGGGACTTCGACTCATCGCCCTGACGGGAGATCGGCAGTCATTTGCTCAAGCCATCCGTTGCCTCCCTCATTTGCCCCGGAGGTTGCGGAATGGCAGGGAATATCGCATCACCCGAAGGTTCGAACCGAGAACCCGGAAGTCCTGAATCCAGGCCACAAACTGGAGGAAATGTTACGGTGCGCGGACGGCTTCCCGGGAGTCCTGGTGGCTGGAGCGCCCCGGGCCCTGGTAGCTTTAGCGAAGTAGGCCTGCTCTCAGCCTTCTTCCGAACCTTCGCGGCCTGCTGACCCTCATTGAGTGGAAAAATCACTGCCTCTTTGCGCAAATGCCGGATTCGTTCCGGATTGGGAAGGCTCCGTCACTCTTTGGGAAAGCTCCTTCATTTTCTGAATAAGGCCCTTCAACTTCTCACAAAGGCTCTTCAACCTCTCACAAAGGCCCTTCAACCTCTCACAAAGGCCCTTCAACTTCTTACAAAGGTCCTTCAATCTCTCACAAAGGTCCTTAAACCTCTCACAAAGGTCCTTCAACCTTCTTAAAGACCCCGTTACCTTTTGCCATGGCCCCGCCAATTTGGCGGACGCATCTCCGAATGAGCCTTGAGAGGAAAATGGGAAACCACTAAAGTCACGAAAAGCACGAAAGCAGAAGCAATCGTCGCCATCTTCGCACTCACCTGACGAATGGGTCTGAAGCGTTTCCGAACTGCCTGATTTTCGTGATGTTTCGTGTATTTCGTGGTTTGTATCTCAGGATTGAAGATGAGCCCAAAACGGTCTTGTGACGGTTTGCGGGGCTGGGCTGGCCGGATTCGCCCCGCTGGATGACCGCATTTCCATCGCCTCCTTCACCGACCACTGGACCGCGCTGAATGGGTCCCACCAAACCCTCCCCGCCTTCGTCAAGACCCTCGCCGACGCCATCAGCCACCACCAGGAGGCCTACATCGGCCCCACCGGCCTGAAATTCGTGTTCGACGGCGTGAAAACCAGCATCAAAGGCCAATACGGCCAGTCCTCCGCCCCCTACAAGTCCATCAGCGGAAAGAAATGGTAAAGGGCCGAGCCCTCCCCCTGAGCCCCTGAAACTTGAATCTGAACACCTGAATCTGAAATCTGAGCGCTTCCAACCTTCCCAACCACTGAAATCCAGCTTGGCTTGCCAGCATGACGGACCTAAACTTCCCGCTATGAACGAGGTCGTAGAAATCCGTACTTCCGGGTTGCTTTTGCCCCGGATCTACAACCGGTTGTTCAACACCCCCTAAACCCGACAGGTTGTTCAACAACACTGTTCT
>JAIYDT010000180.1 GCA_027487355.1 Verrucomicrobiaceae bacterium | reverse complement strand
AGTCGATGACGCAGGTTTACGGCACCTTCAAGAAGCGCGTCGAGGACGGTCGCAAGGGCAAGCTGAAGGGCGAGTTGGAGTCGCTGGCTGGCGGACGGGTTTACAGCGGCGTGAAGGCCCTGGAAATCGGCCTGGTCGATGAGATCGGCGGGCTCGGCGAGGCGATCGCCTTCGCGGCAAAAGAGGCCAAGCTCGAATCACCCGAGGCGAAACTGGTGCCTGAACCAAAGAGCGCTTTTGAAGGCATTTTCGCCAAGGACAAGCCGGGCGACCCCGACAGTGATGAGCTGATCCGCGCCAAGGGTCTGCCGGGACCCGCCGCCATGCTGCGTCAGAGCCTCCTTCAAAATGCGGCCTTCACCGCCCTGCCAGCCTCCGCCCGCGAGGGAATCGAGCGCTTGGCCGCGCGCATGAACGCCTTCCGCCACACCGAGGTGCTCCTGCTCGGGCCTGAGGTGAGGATCGGGCTGTGAGGCACGACGAGGATCGGTCAACAAATCGTCGCGACGTGCGGGTAATCGAGGATTTTCCGATCGGTCGTGACCAGCGTCAGTCGTTCAAGTCTCGCCGTGGCGATGAGTGAAAGGTCCGCAGGATCGCGGTGAATGGGCGCCGGGAGACTGTAGGCCTCCGCCATGACCTGATCGGTGACCGGCAGGCAGATCCAGCCTGTGCGTCTCAGAAGCTCCTCCCACCAGGTTCGCCAGTGGGGGCTGAGACGGATCCGGCCGCGATCTTCCAGACAGGCCAGTTCCCCGAGCGAGATCGCTGAAACAAAGACCTGTCCCTGCGGGGCCTCGCCGATCCGCTGCAGGGTTTCGACAGAAAGATCGGTTGAACCCTGCGAAATGAAGAGAATGGCGCAGGTATCGAGCAGATAGGCCACGGCGGGTTCAGCGGAACATTTCCCAATCGGACTCCGGGATCGCGGGTTCGGTCAGATCGCCGTGGATCTGCACGCTGCCCTTCATGCATCCGATGGTGCTCTCAGCTTCCTTGAGAGGTCTTGGCTTTCGGAGGGACTCGAGCTTCACCAGCGGCACGTTGCGGCGGCAGACGATCACCTCGCCACCCTTTTCGACGAGGTCGAGAAACTCGGAAAGCCGATCTTTGAACTCCGCAATGTTCACACTCGTGCTCATGGCCGGGAAGATGGCCAAGTTTATGGCCAAAGTCAACTGAGCCGCTCCACGCTTGCCGAAGCGACCGTCTTCGCCCATGTCCGCCGCATGCAATTCAAGGCGGTGTTGTTCGACTTCGATGGCGTGCTGGTGGACACCGAGTGGGCGATCTATGACGCCTGGCACCGCACGTTCCAGGAAAACGGGCAGCCGCTTCCGCTGGAGGTCTACACCCAGTGCATCGGCTCGGATTTCAACACCTGGTCACCGAAAACCCACCTCGAGGAGCTCACCGGGGCCGCCTTCGACTGGCATGACCTCGACCACAAGCGCCAGCAACGGATCGAGCATGACCTCGCGGGCGAAGGACCGATGCCTGGGGCGGTCGAGCTTTTGAAAACCCTGACCTCGCTCGGCATTCCACGCGCCGTGGTTTCCAGTTCATCGCACCACTGGGTGGATGGCTGGCTGGACCGGCTCGATCTCCGCCAGCATTTCGACGAGGTCGTCTGCCGCGGCGATGCTCCACGAATCAAGCCCGCGCCCGACCTCTATCTCGAAGCCGCGAAACGGTTCCGCCTCGATCCAGCCGAGTGCCTTGTCATCGAGGACTCGCTCAACGGCGTGAAAGCCGCCATTGCCGCCGGCATGCCGGTCTGGGCCGTGCCGAATCGCGTCACCGCCTGCCTGGACTTTTCCCAGGCGGATGCGGTTCTCAGCGACCTTTCGGCCGTCCAGTCACAGTTTCAATAACCCGCCGGGTGTCGCATCACGGTGCCGCCGGGAGAGCGGGTATTGGTGCGCCATTTCGGGCCATCGCCGCCGCCCCGGCCGCCGGTGTCGAGGCGGAGACCGGCGATGGTGATGAAGGAGTGACCGCGACGGGTGTAAATGGTGATCCAGCGACCTTCGCCCTTTTTCCCGTAGGAAAAGAAGCCGTTGGAGGGCAGGGCTCCCTTGAGGAGTCCGGCCTCGCGGAGGACGTAGGAAACGGTGCCGGAGCAATCGTAGCCGGTGTCGTTGAGGCAGGCATGACCACCGCCCCACTTGTAGGGCTTGCCCTGAAGGCGGTTGCCGGCGGCGATGGCGCGCTTGACGGCGTCCGGAGCCTTGCGCGGGGCGTAGGCGATGCCGTCGCGGATGAGGGCGGTTTCGCCGGGCTGGAAATGGTAGGAGATGGGGCGTGTCGCTTTGACCTGGTTGGAGCAGGACGCCAGTCCCGAGACGAACGGAACCAGGAGGGCGAGGGTCAGAAGTCGATTCATCGCGCGGCTTCTAAAAACATTGGTAAACTTGATCAAATTGTTTTTGGCCTGATCAACGGGCACCCTTGATTGCCTTCCACCAGGATGTCTTCCCTTGATCGATGGCGGGCAGCTCGATCGTCCGCTTTTCCGGCCCGAGGACCAATTCGCACATGCCGATCTGGCCCAGCGGATCCGCCACGAGTTCGAGCGCCCAGGTCAGTTGGATCAATTTCCCGGAAAGGCTGTAGGGTGAGCCTGGCAGCTTGAAGGAAAAGCGCTCCTCGCCCTGAAGCGAGGCGGGCAGGGATTTCACCTCGACGACCCCGGCTTCAGAGGTGCCCCGGCCGTGGGTGAACCAGAACAGACGGAGTTCGAGCGATTTCGGGGCCTTTTCCAGAGTCCAGGCGATGCTTACCCGGATCTCGTCATAGGGCCGGAACGCAGCGGACCTGTCATCGAGGGTGATGGTGCCTTGGGAGGTCATTGGGTGAGGGTGAAAGGGAAACCACGAAATGCACGAAAGGTCACGAAATGAGAGGATCGATCACGGATGAGTGGTATCAATTCAAGTGTCCGCTTGGTCTGTTAGATCCGATATCCCGAGAGTCATCCTTGATTTCACATTTTCTCTGTTTCCGTTTCGTGCCTTTTCGAGAATTTCGTGGTTTGAACTCCGTTGCTTGGATTCATGGGGCCAGCTCGTCACGATGCAATGGGCGTGCGCCGGTGAGCTTCGGGAAACCGAGGAAAACGATGTCATGCGGAGCTTCCGGACGATCTTGTCGGAGCCACCCTTGAAGGTGGGAAGGGCATTCTTCTGGCAGATCGAAATCCGGGGCATTCACGCTGGAACATTTCATGCTCATTTGAAGACTATCGCGAGAAGAATGAATCTGGAACCTTCCGAGAATCCCTATCAGACACCCGTCGCCACCGCTGTGGTTGATCCGGACGAACTTTCACCGCTGAAAGATCCGAGGATCCTGGGCTGGTTGGCCGTGATCAGCATCTCGCTGGTTTCCGTGGCTGGAATTGCCCGCGGGCTGATCGCCGGTCTCTCCACCAAGCCGTGGGCGGTTTCGATTGCCGTCTGCACCTTGTCGGCGGTGGTGTTTTATCTGCTTTGGATTTACCGCTGCGCGACGAACGCCCGGCTTTTGAACCGTCGCTCGGACATCAAGCCCGGGTGGGTGGTAGGGTCCCACTTCGTTCCTTTCGCCAACTGGGTGGTTCCGTGCCTGAGCTTGAAGGCGATTGCCGATGAAACTTTCCGGCATCGTCCGATGCCTGGCATCCAGCCGGTCATCGTTGTCTGGTGGGTCGCTTTCCTGACCCGAAGCCTCATTCTCACGGCGACGACAGTTGAATCAGGCCTACTGATCTGGATGGGCAGCACCTTGGTTTCATGGCTGACGATCAGTTCCATCATCGCAATGATCAGCCATCGCCAGGCCCATTTCCGCTGGTCGGACGTTCCCGTTGCAAACCTGCCGCAGATGCTGCCGTTGCGGACTGCCAGCCCGGTTCATGCGCCACTCAAGCCCACGGGTTCGCAGATCCCTCCTCCCCGGAAGGTCCTCCTGCCGGTGAAGCCGGACGAACCAACTCAGGGGACGGATGATCGCGTCTGACTCGGTCTGGAAATCCCCGACCAGCGCCCTGGCCTCCCGCCGTGATCGACCTCGATGCCAATGCCACGACGCCCCTTCTGCCGGTGTTGACTAGGCATCCCCGAAATCCGGCCACTCCTCGGTCTGGCTGCCTTCGTTTTTCATGAAGTCGGCGATGATCATTTCGCGAGTCATCTCACCGCGACGAGCCAATTCAGGAACGATCTCTTCGCAGATCCACTTCTCATACTGCTCGAAGGTGAGCTTCGGCGGCGGAGGGTGATTTGAGAAATCGGGCAACTCCAGATCGAGGGCGTTCATGGGATCATTCGAATGAGGTTGTAGGCATCCGGCCCGGCGAATTTTTCACAAAGCTGGCGCAGCTCGTCGTCCCTCAAAGCATTTGAATTTTCCTTCAGGAGGAATCGAATGTCGAGGAGGTCCTTGTCATGCCGCTGCTCACGGTCCTTTAAAGCATTCAGCTTCATGGCGAGCAGGGTCCGCAGGTCGATGACAGGCATGTCATGATGAAGTCCCGCCCGTTCATCGGTCATCTCCATCTTCGCAAAGCTTTCTGGACTCACCCAAAGTAGATCCACCGGCAGATAGGCTGGATCACGGGTCAGGTGGAAGCGGGTCGCCATGGCTTGGAAGGCGATCCCAAAGCCAAGCGACTCCATCAGCGCGATTGCACGATCTTCGTTGGCCCGGGAGCAAATCCAATCCACGTCACGGGTAAACCGCGAATACCCATGATGACAAACGGCCCATCCCCCTGCGAGGAGCAGCGGGATGCCTTTACGCTTGAAGCGCTGGTAAAGGGAATGGGCGAATTCCGGGAGCATGGGTGATGGCGGAAAGACAACGACGGACGTCTGGTCTGTCCTAGCGGAAATCCGGAAAACTTCCATTCACATTTCCCCAGGCTTGAATTGATCGGTTTGGCCGACCATCCGGATCTACAGGCACGTTCGTTGGCAGGTGAAGCCAAGAGTCCCTAAAAGGCGGACTTGATCTTGACCCCCTTGTTCGGAGCCTGACGGCGTTGGCTGTTCCAATTGTCGTTGTTGAGTTTCTGGATGTCTCCGTTCCGCTGGAACAGGTTGCTGTTGTAATCGACGTCCTGTTGTTCCCCCTGTGGCTTTTGTGGCGGTTGGGCTGGCGCGTTCTCAGGCGTCCCGAGCCAGTTGGTGCCACGGAAGAAGGCATAGCGGGAGTCACCTTCGCGGGCGATGATGGTGGCTTTGCCGCGCAGGTTGTCGGCGATGTAGAGGCCGCGCAGGTCGGTCTCGCCGGAACGGAACTCGTTGTCCGCACTGCCGATCGCCTTGACGTGGACTTCCGGACGGTAGCCGCCCTTCGCCGTGTCGAGCACGTTGGCGCGGACGCGTCCGCTTGCACTGTCCTCCTGCGCCTCGATCTTGAGCGGCGTGATGAGCACCATGCCGCTGGTGAAAAGGTCGTCGCCACGGCAGATGACAAGGTAGGCGGCTTCGTCCTTGAGCGAGAGTGGGATGGCGCGTTCCTTTTCGACGTAGTCCTTGCCATCGCCAAGCAAGAGGGTCTGCTCGGACTCCGGCTTGATGCCGGCGAGTTGCACGCTGGTGATGGCGCTGAGGTTCTTCTGCTGGAGGTAAAGTTTCATGAGGTCCACCCGATAGATCTGCACGAAGGCCTCCTTCACGTTGCGATATCTCAGCGTGAGCGAAACCGGAGCGCCGGGTTTGACGACCGTAACCTCCTCCATGCCGATGCTCTTCTTCTCAAAGTAGGCGATGGCCTCGGCGGCATCCGGATAGAGGCTTTTCACCTTCCCATACCAGTCGATGGCCTCCGCCGGCTTGCTTTCGGCGTGATAGATCTGACCCAGGATGTAACGCGCGAAGTCCTTGTCCTTGCTCTCGCCATCGGCCACCACGCGGGCTGCGGCCAGCGCCTCGGCATACTTGTTCTGCCAGAACAATCCGAGCGCGGTCATGTACTGAAAACCGGGGGCGAAGTCGCTCGCGGCGTGGCGTTTGGCGAACTCGCGGCTGAGATCGACCACGCGCGGGTAGTCCTTGAGGTCGAGCATGCCGTTGCAGAGGCTGAATGCGGCGTCGTCCGCCAGCGGATCACTGGGATAAAATGCGAGGAAGGATGCGAGCATGTCCACCGCGCGTTTGAGCATGGCGATCTTCTCCGGTTGCATGTTGTCTTCCTTCGGTAGCTCGTGGGCCTTCGGCGCTTTCTGATAGAGAAGCTGCGAGAGGGCGAAGTATCCGGAAACGACCTCGGCGGTGTCCGGGTATTCACGCCAGACGCGCTCCTGGAAGCCTATGGAGCCGAGGAAGCGCCCTTCGTCCTCGAGCACGGCACTGATTCCCACGTCGTTGGTGAAGCTGGCGCTGATGACGGCGCGATAGACCAGCCACGCACGCTCGTGTTCACCGATGTCCCGATAGGCCTTGCCGACCACGAGGATCTTGTCGAACGGGATCTCCAGAGTGGGGTAGCGCTCACGCAGGATCTCGAATACATTCACGATCCTGCGGGCGTCATAAAACTCCGGCTTGGTGTAGATCCACAGCAGCATGCGGGCGAGCTCGCTCTCGTTGTAAGTCGGGGACTCCTTGAAAACGGCTCCGAGAAATCCGAGGGCCTTGGCGTGTTCCCCGTCATTGAAATGGAGCTGACCGAGAGCGAAACGTTCAGACGTATTCATCAGATAGGGATCATCCGATTTCTCACCCGCTGCGAGAACGGTGAGCCCGGAGGTGGGCCCGACCGCAATGAACGCCGGATTGCCAATCTCACGGATGACCGGAGGCAGGATGCGGAATTTCCCGGGAACATAGCCGGCGAGATCATACGTCACCGATGGGCAGCGGTTGGAGAAATAGACGCGGATCGAGTTTTCATGGATTTCAGGCCGGAAGCTGTCGCTGACGGAAATGGAATCCGCCACGAGGCGGGCTCCGGCCGGCAGGGCCATGTCGAGCACGAACACGCGGTTTGGGTGCCACTGCGCACGACCGTCACTCATGCGCACGTTGACGCGCTGGCCGTTCTCCAGATTCTTGACAGGAGAACTGCTGGAAACCGGAATCGGTTTACCCCGGTATTCGATTCGCGAGTGCATGTGCGCCCAATTGCGGATGGCGGGGGTGACGTTGTTCGCGTTGGAAGCCGTGTCTGAGGAAAAGCCGAACAACGTGGCGGCATAGGTGTAGCGGCCGCGGCCGCGCATCTTGAATTCGATCAGGTTCTTCTCGGGCTGGATCGCATCCACCGGCACCTCGAACAGGTTGAGCCCATCGGCCCCGGTGGATTTCACCACGCCGATCTCCCTGCCGTTCACCTGCACGGCAATTTCCATGTCGGTCGCTTGTTCCTTGCCGAGGCGGAACCATGCGGACAGGGCGGCCACGGCGGGTCCGCGCGCGCGACCCGACGCGAAGCCGAAGCATCCGTGCATTTCCAATAGCGCCTTGGCAGCGGCTTGCGCGCGTTGCGATTCCGGCTTCAATTCGGCCAGTGCCAACAACACCAGCGCGGTGGTTTCCGGCGTGTCGTTGAGCCAGGCCGTCTTGTAACCGGATTCCCAGACGACCGGTCGATCCGGCTCGATCTTCGCCTTGCCCTCGAGAATGCCGGCGAGTTCGAGCGCGATCTCCTTGCGGTCGATGTTGAAAAACGCGCGGGTCAGGTAGGCGAGCGTGGCCGCACCGAGCGAGTTGCGGTCGCGGTAGAGGCGGTTGCAGGCGGCGAAGTCCGCCCGTTTGTCGATCGACAGTGCGTGCAGCACCATGGCCTTGCTGTCGTTGTCGTTGGCATCGAAGCTCTCCAACTGCTTGAGAAGGAAAGCGGCGGTCTTTTCGAGGGTGTCCTTGTTCACCGCGACTCCAGCGTCTCTCGCGGTGATCAGCGCCCAGAACACACGGGCGGTCGAATAAATGCCGAGGGCATCGCTGTTCCAGCTTCCGTCCGGCCCCTGGGTGGAAACCAGCGCCGCCACCAATCCGCGGGCACGTTCCGCCAGAAGTCGCGAGTGAATTTGGTCGGCCTTGCCCGAGTTTGCATAGGTGAGTGCGGAAGCTGTGGCGATCAGCTCGTTGGCGGGGTGCTCACCCCACACCGGCGGCATGATGCGAGCGTAGTCGGAGAGCGGACCGTAGTTTTGCAGGGCCATGTCGAGCACGGCGTTCCTCACATCCGGGCCGACGGAGACCGTCATCCAGGTGGAGGCATACTTGCGACCCTCCGGCAGGCGGAGAACCGCAGCGGTGTCCGCGTTCGCGGTGCCGCCCGCATGTGCGGCGAAGGGCAGGCCCCACGGCTGCACGGGGAGGGATTGTTCAAGGCTGTCCTTTTGTTCACCGGCGGATCCAGTGAGTTCGAAGGCGACATTCAGCAGGTTCGGAATCACAAAGGCCTCGAAGGTAACTTCCGCGCCGCCCTTGGCTTTCACCTCGACGGACTTCTCGCGGGTGGCCAGCACCTTGGAATGGTCCTTGGCATCCAGCACGCGGAGGGTAAGCGGCACCGTTCCCGCGAAATCGGTGAGGTTGTGAACGCGACCCACCACGCGGATTTCATCGCCCTCACGCAGGAAGGACGGGGTCTTCAGTTCGACAAAGAAATCCTTCCTCGTGAGTGTGGCGGCGGTAGCCTGGCCGACAAGAGTCTCCACCGTGCAACCACGGGCTGTTAGACGCCAGGCGGTGGTGGTTTCCGGCATCCTGATGGTGGCCACGGCCTTGCCGTCCGCGCCGGTGATGATCGTAGGCAACCAGCGTCCTTCTCCGCGTATCTCCCGGCGAGGCTGGAGTTTGCCCTCTCTGAGTTTGAGAGTTCCTCCCGCGACAATCGTTTCGTCAGATTGGCGGTAGGACCTGTTTTCCGCATCCTTGTCCATTGCTGCTTCTTCGGCAGGAGAGTTCGACCGAAAGATTCCATCATCATCTCGTGGAGCGCTTGCCGGAGGTGGCACCACACGCGGCGTGGTCCTGCCAAGCGCACCAGAGAACGACTGGGAAAGTTCCGAGCGAACCGCTTCAAGCTGCTGTAGCTCCGCCTTCTCGCGGCCCAGGCGGTTCTTCTCATCCGTCAGAGCCTTGGCCACGGCGCGTGTGGTTCCATCATAACGGAAACCGCAGGTGGCACCGGTGTTGAATCCGGCGTGGCGTCTCGCCTCCTTCTGGAAGAAATCGAGGATCGGGACGGACGTGTCCGGGCAGACAGCGAACAAGGCTTCGTTCACGAGCGCCAGACTCAGCTCGGCCTCGACTGGCTGGCCGATCTGGTCAGTCACGCGGATCTCCACCTTTCCGTCCTCCCCAGGAAGAAACGCGTCCTTCACCGGCTTCATCACCACCTTCAACTCGCGCTCCACGGTGAACTCCTTCGCGCAGGAGCGGAGGTCGCGGCCATCAATCGCCGCGACGGCGAGACGGAAGTTCGGGAACAAGTCATGACCCACCTTGAAGGCGATGTCGTTGTAGTCCTTGTGCAGGTCCACGATCTGATAGCGCAGGATTGATTCCCCCTCGTAGGTCAGCAGGGCGAGTCCTTTTTCCAAGCGCGAGTGCAGCCGAACCATCGCGTCCAAGCCCACCTTGAGGGCGGACTCGTCCGCAAACAGGCGGAGCTTGTTCATGTCCTCATTGTCCGAGACCTCGACGGAGGTTTCGCGCGTGATGGTTTGATCGAAACGATCCGTGCCGGTGACGCGCAACCGATAGATGCCGCCTTTTTCCAGCTTGAGGGAAACGCTGGCCTTGCCGGTGGCTGCGTCGGTTTTCGCATCGAGTTCGGAATCCTTCACTTCGGCGGACGGCGGGCACTCCACCTGCTGCCACGGCAGTAATGTCAGAATCCGGCTGGTCATGGACTTCTCCATCCTCAGAACTTGGATCTTGAGTGCCTCACCGGACGGTTTGCCATCGGCAGAAGTGGTGGTGAGATCCACGTTGAAGGGCTCGCCCGCGATGACCACCGGCTGGCTCGGCTTGGCTTCGATGGAGAACCCCAGGCGGGCAAGCGTGAGGGATTCACAGACATTGACGTTGTCCCCTTCGAGCGAGGCGTTGAAGACGAGCTGACTGCCGGGTGTCATGCCGATGGTGTCGAAGCTGAGTTTCGCCTTGCCCTCGGCATCAGTGGTGACGCGCTCGATCCGGCGGTCCGGCAGGGTGCAGAGCAGCACGCGATTCGCCAGCGGCTCGCCCCAGTAGTAGGCGGTCTGCAAGGAGGCCTCGATCTTCTCACCACGGAACCAGACGCGGCGGGGGAAGTCCATGGCGAGCTTGATCTTCTCCAGCTTGAACTCGCGCACTTCGAAGGTGCCTTGGAAATGCAGCGGCTCCTTGCCCTTGCGTTCCTGGATCGCGGCCATCGTGTAGCGGCCGATCGCGGCTTTCTCCGGCAGTTCGAGCGTTGCATCGAAGGTGCCGAACTTGCTGAGCGTCACCGCCTGCTCCGAAAGCAGGCGGCCCTGCGGATCGGAGAAGCTGATCTTGAAAGCGGAATCCTCAGGCACGGCATACGCCTCGTTTCTAACATCCCGCAGCACACCGCGCATCGAGACCGTCTCGCCGGGAAGGTAGGCTGGTCGGTCAGTGTAAAGATAACCTTTTGCCTTGAGTCCGGAGGAGAGTTCCAGTCCGTCGAGCGGCAGGTTGAACGCGGCGGCATGGCTCGAACGCAGGGCGAAGACGCGCACGTCGCCAAGATCCTTGAGCGCTTCAAGAGAGGTCTTGAAGACACCGTCGGCACCGGTCTTGCCGGTGGCTGCGACCGCAGTGCCGTTGCTGACCAACAGTTCCACATCCTTGGCGGGCTTTCCGGTCCGCATGTCCTGCACAAAGGCGAGCACCTCCCGGCGGCTGGATTTCACCACCACTTCGAGGTCCGAGCGCAACACCAGCACGGTGGATTCCCAATCATCGTCGCCCACGCTGACGACATAGGCCCCGGCCTCGTCGCCGTTGAAGGGGATTTCAACATCCTGTTCAAGGGGCTTGTATTTCGCGTAGCCATCCGGCTTGAGCGTCCACGTCTTGTCAGGCTGGATGAGCGAGACATCGAGGCCCTCGACGCCGGTGATGCCGTGCATTTTCCGGAAGTAGGCCTGGAGGTCGATCTTGTAGAGCCGCACCTCGCATTTCTCGATGTTGCGCACCTTGAGGTGGATGACGGGCTTCTCGTTGGTGCGGAAGACGTGCTCGGAGGAAACCGCGAGCGACTTCTGCGTCAGGCGTGCGATCGCGATCGCCGCATTGCCATCGCCGCGTTCGTTGGCGAGTTTCTGATAGAGTTTGAGCGCCCTCTCGAACTCGCCGAGTTTCACTTCCAGAATGGAGCCACTCTTGAGCATGGCGGCTAGGGACTCAGGACTTTCGGGATACTTGCTGACGAGCTTGGCCCACTCGTCGATCGCCTTCCGGTAGCTGGCGGAGATTTCCTCCTTCGCGCCTTTCATGTCCTCGAGATCGAGCGCCTTGGCCTCATGCATGGCTCCGAACAGATAGAGAATCCTCGGCGCACGCTCGTCCAGCGGATGGGAACGAAGGAACGCGTCGAACCGCTGCATCGCCAGTTCCTCCTGCTTTCCTGTCAGCGCATCGAGTCCCATCTGGAACTCGGCGTTGATCATGGCGTTCTGGCTATCCGACCACTCGGAGCCGTTCGGGTAGTCCTTCACATAGGTCTGCCAGGTGGCCATCGCCTCCTGATGCTTCTTCTGTTGTCCGAGGATCTGGCCGATGCGGAACAACGCGCGCATTTT
>JAIYDT010000384.1 GCA_027487355.1 Verrucomicrobiaceae bacterium | reverse complement strand
TCGGCATGAGGCAGGAGGGTGATTCCGATCCAGCCGGTAGCGGCTTGGCCACGGTCGCGTCAGGCCTGTCAGGCGGCGGCTGGAGCCCAAAAAACCCGCTCAACTTTGGACACCGTTCGCTGTCCAATGGTTTGTCAGAGCACAATGGTTTGTCAGAGCATTTATTTTCCGCGGGAAGAGGCAATTGGATCGAAGGCGCTGGGAGCCTCGACGGGCGGTCCAACGATGGTCTGCCGGTCGCGGGGGTTCCGCAAAAGACTCGGAGCGGGACGCTCCAGAGACGGACTGGAGCAGGATGCTCCAGCTACGGGGATTGCAGGATGGCTGGAAGGCGGGTCAGGTGGCGGGCGTTTCCTTTTTCGTGAACATCAGCGAGGCCACCACGCCGCCGGCGAGGATCAGGAGGATGACGCCGAGAACGGTGAAGTTGAACGAGTCGCCGAGCCAGGCCTTGAGCCATTTCGCGGCCAGCATCTTCACGCCGACAAGCATCAGCACCAGCGCGAGCGCGGGCTTGAGGTAGTGGAACTTGTCGATCATGCCCGCGAGGGCGAAATACAGCGAACGCAGCCCGAGGATGGCAAAGACGTTGCTGGTGAAGACGAGGAAGGGATCGGCCGTGATCGCGAAGATCGCCGGGATCGAATCGACCGCGAAGATGAGGTCGGTGAACTCGACAAGGACGAGCGCGACCATCAGCGGGGTGATCAGCCACTTGCCTTTCGGAGCCGCATCGACCACGAGATCACTGACGGCGGTGAGTCCCGGTTCGGCGGCTTCATGGGAGGCATCGGAACCGGCTTTCACGAGGAAATGCTGGCCGTGAAAGCCACGGGTGACCGGGAAGAACTTCCGGATCCACTTCACCAGCGGATTGTTTTCCGGGTGCTTTTCCTTTTCCTTCATCACCAGCATTTTCACGGCAGTGAGGATCAGAAAGCCGCCGAAGAGATAGAGGACCCAGTGAAAGTTCGTCACCAGGGCGGAGCCGATGCCGATCATCGCGCCACGCAGCGCCAGGGCACCGAGGATGCCCCAGAACAGCACCCGGTGCTGGTAGCGCGGCGGCACGGCGAGCGAGCTGAAAATCATCGCGATGACGAAGATGTTATCAACGCTCAGGGACTTCTCGACGACATAGCCGGTGAGATACTTCGTGGCGGCGAGCTTGCCGTTGTTGATCATGCCATCGACGGCATCCAACGAGCCCCCGAGTCCCCACCAATGGTGATCGTAGGCCTGGTAAACAAAGGCGGAGAAGGACAGGCCCAGAGTGATCCACACGGTCGACCAGCCGAGAGATTCCTTGAAGCCGACGACGTGGGACTTGCGGTGGAATACGCCCAGGTCGAGCGCGAGCATGACGAAGACGAAGGAGAGGAAGATCAGCCAAGGAATGATCATGATGGCAACCTGTGTCAGGTCATCCGATCAGACTAGTGGAAAGCCGGGTGGATTTCCCACCTACGGCTCATTCCAGTCGGACGCGTCGTGAAGATCCTGGCGAACCTTGCGTCTCTGGGCGCGGTGTTCGATCTGGCGGCGCTCCTTCGGGGTGAGCTCTTCTTCGCGATCCCGCCACGACGGGACCTCTCCGGCCATGATGCAGCCCAGCGGGGAAATTTCGCCGATGATCCGTGCCAGGCCGAAGTGCTCGATCTGCTCGCGAATGCGTCCGGCGTTCTTGTAGGCGACGGGTGTTTCTCCGAGGTCCGGCTTTCCGCAGAACCAGCGGATATCGAGGCCACGTGTCGAGCGGTTGATGGCGGCCTCGCGCTCTTGGGGATGCTTGAACTGCCGTCGCAGGGCGGTGCGGGAAAGGTTCCGGCCTGCTCCATGAGGCGCGAAGGACAGGAAGTCGGCGCGGTCCGAGCCGAGCACCAGCAGGATGGGCTCGGCCATGTTGAGCGGGATGAGTCCGGGCAAAGGGCGGCCCTGTTCGTCGTTCCAGGCCGGGGTCGCGCCTTTTCCGTGGAGGTAGAGGTCGCCACGCTTCCAGACGAAGTTGTGCTCGTTGCCCAGCGAGGCGATTTTTCGCGAGTCGATGGCGTCGAGGAAACGGCGGTGGATGGCCTCGTGGTTCGCCCTCGTCCAGCGGGCGACGTATTGGAGAGCGTCCCAATAGGCGCGGCCCTCGCAGGAGTCCGCGTCGAGCCATGCGGCGGATTCCGGGATGCCAGAGGCGTGTTTCGCGACGTGCTTGAGGGCGGCGTTCTGGCCGCGCTTGAAGACATGGGCCCCGAGGCCACGTGAGCCGTGATGGGTGACAAGGACCCGGCAGCGACCTTGACCGGCGAGCGGTTCCGCGATTTCGCAATGCCCGGCCTCGCGGAGGGCGGCCACGGTGCCCGCATCGACATCGATTGTGCCGATGAAGGCGAAATGGTTGCCGTCCCCTTGGTCGGCGAGGTGGCCGATGGCTCGATCGCGCAGGCCGCTCAGAAAGGGATTCGTCCAGACGGTTTCGTGAACCACGGGGTCGTCGATCTGCCCGGCGCGGGGACGTGGGCCTGGGCCGAAGCGGGTGACGGAAGCGAGCGCATCGAGTTCCTGCGAGACCGGGAGATTTTCCGGATAAAAGGTGGCGAACATCGAGCAGCAGATGTCGGAGGAATGCGCGGAGGGGATGATCGCATTTTTCACGGCAATCACGCCGCCGACCGGCATGGTGGCGATTCCGGGGCCGGCGGGACAGGCATCCGGCATGAGCGCTCCGGCCTCGACCACCGGAGCGCGGAGGAGATCGAGGATCTGGCGTTTCACGGCGGCGAGGTTCGAGATTTCCTCCGCAGTCCCGGTGTCGATGGCCAGAGCCAGCGGGGCGGGTTCCTCGCGGAGACCCTGTTTGGGAGGAGGAGCGGCTTCGCGTTTGAGGAGTTTCAGCGCGTAGGCCGGATCGGTGATGCCGCGAGCTTCGAGGGCGGCGGATTTTTTCAGGAGTTCCTGAAGTCGCGGTCCGGCAGGGTAGCCGGCCGCGATCAGGTCGTGTTCGTTCAACAAGGGCATTTCAGTGGGGTCACGCGGCCGGATAGCGGACGCGGAAGTTCCCGGCGGGGATCGAGTAATCGACGAGGTCGAGCAGCTTGGCATTGCGGACGCCGGCATGGGGAGCCACGCCTTCGCAACGCATGCCGAGCTTTTCCATCACGCGACCCGAAGCCGGGTTTTCAAGACGATGGCGGGCCTGAACCGAGTTCAGTTCGAGTTCCTCGAAGCCGTAGGTCACCAGCGCGCGGGCCGCTTCGGTGCAGTAGCCGTGGTTCCAATAGGGAACACCGATCCAGTAGCCGAGTTCGGCACGGGGGCCCTGGGCGAAGAGCCGAAGGGAAACAGCGCCGATGAGGGCACCGGTCTTCTTGATCGTGACGGCCAGCGCGATCTGGCGGTGGGTCCGCCATTCGAGGAGATGCGAGGAAATCCAGGCCTCCGCGACCCCATCGGGATACGGATACGGGATTTCCGCGGTCATTTCCGCGACGCGGCGGTCACCGGCCAGGGCCTGGACGCGCAGGGCATCGCGGAGCACGAAGGGACGCAGGATGAGGCGCTCGGTTTCGAGGGTGGGGTAAGGGCGGAAGTTCATGAGTTCAGAGAGTGTGAAGTGATGTGGGGTCGTTCCGCACGCGGCGGAGGGGTTGGAGGAAATGGTTCCAGTCCTCGATCTGGTGGAGGTTCCGGATCCTCAGCGTGGAGGGGACCGGGCGGGGAGCGCGAGGCGCGGAAAGCAGACGCAGTCCGGCCTCGCCGGGCGTTCGGGCGCCCTTGCGATGATTCACCGCACGATCGGAGAGCACGCAGTTTTCCCAGGCATCCGCCCCACCGCGCGAGCGCGGCTGGACGTGGTCGATGCTGGCTTCCGAGGCGCTGAGGGCCCGGCCGGTGTATTGGCAGCGGCCGCCATCGCGTTCCCAAATGCCGCGCAGGTTGAAGGCGGGGCGGACCATCGGGACACGATCATAGCGGTTCAGCACGATCACGGTCGGGATGATGACGCGACCGGTTGTCGTGCCGACCGAGGCATCGCCCTCGCGGGGCGCGAGTTGCCTCCACGTCTCCCAATCCAGGGGCTGCATGTCGTGCAGCCCCTGGATCCGGAGCGCCCGTGCCGTGCCCGCCGTGAGATACCCGAAGGCATCGGCGGGAGTGACGGCATGGATCGCCTGCCAGTTCCGGTTCAGGACCAGGACAGTGGCGCGATGGAGCAGGGAAAGGGTCATGATGGAGTCGGTTGGCGGGTGATGGGCACGACTCCTCGATGACTTATCTATCAGGTCCTCCCCAAATGATAGAGTAAGAGATGATTGAAAAATCCTTTCGGAGCCGGATCCATTCCAGGCGGAATGGAAATGAGAGGTCGTGTCAGTGGACGGATGGGTGGATCGGGGTGGGGTTCGGAGGAGTGGAAAGTTGGATCGGGTGGAAAACAAAAAGCCCCGCTTCCGGTGGGAAGCAGGGCGGCGTGGAAATCGGTTTCTTTCGCTGCGTTCAGGCCGTTTGAGGCCTTGTCCTGCTTCCGTGGCTGGGTTTGCCGGCGGCGGCAATCATTCCCTGGGAGGAATGTGGGCGTTTGCCCTGGGAGAGTTCGCCCGCCTGCCAAGAGACCCCGGCAAACGACAGCGCGACCTCATTGACGAGGCAGCTGGCGTTCGGGGTGCGTGTGACTTGGTAAAGCATCGGCGTTTTCTTGGAGTCGCAAGGGAGATATGTCATCCCGCACAGACCGTCAATCAGGTTTTCAAAAATCTTTCATGATGGACGGGTGCGGGCCGGCGTTAGACGAGTCTTGGACTTCGCCAATCAGGCTGCTAGTCTGGCGACATGCCGCAGGAACCCTGGATCATCGCGCTCGAATTGGGCGGGGTCATTCTGTTGTACACAATCGGATTCCTTCACGTGGTTCATGCCCTGATGCACGTGCGGACGGCTCAGGGAACGATCGCCTGGATCGTCTCGCTGGCGATGTTTCCCTTCCTGGCCATCCCGCTTTACTGGATCGCCGGGCGACGCCGTTTCGAGGGCTATGTCAAGGGTCGTCGCGGTGAGGACGCCAACCTCCGCAAGCTGGCGAACGAGATGCATGAGCGGCTGCGCGAATACGAGTTGCCGGTGGAGGATGCCTTTGCCCGTGGGGCCCAATTGCTGGGTGGGTTGCCTTTCACGCGGGGAAATGAGCTCAAGGTGCTCATCGATGGCCTGGAAACCTACCGAGAGCTGTTCGGCTCGATCGCGAAGGCGCGCGACTACGTGCTGGTGAATTTCTACATCGTGAACAACGACCGCGTCGGCAACCGGTTCAAGGATGCCCTGATCGAGCGGGCGAAGGCCGGGGTGAGGGTCTATTTCCTGTTCGATGAAATCGGCTCCAGCAAGCTGTCCCGCTCATTCCTTCGGGAGCTCAAGGAGGCTGGGGTGGAGCATAACTACTTCGGAACGAACCGCCGTTGGTGGTCGCGGCTTCAAATGAACTTCCGCAACCACCGCAAGATCGTAGTAGTGGACGGACGGGAGGCCTTTCTCGGCGGGCTGAATGTGGGCGACGAGTATCTGGGCGAGGATGCGAGCATCGGGGCCTGGCGCGACACGCATATGAAACTCTCCGGTCCGGCAGTGCAGGCGGTGCAGCTGGTGTTCTTGGAAGACTGGTATTGGGCCTGCGGCGAGGTCCCGAAGCTCACCTGGGAGGCCGACGCCAGGGCTGCGGATCAGGAGGCCGTGATCATCCCCACTGGCCCGGCCGACCCGGGAGATTCCTGGCAACTGGTGGTCGCGGAGGCGGCGAACACCTCACGGAAGCGGCTCTGGATCGCGTCGCCGTATTTCGTGCCCGATGAGGGCGTGGTCACCGCGCTTCAAACGGCGTCCTTGCGTGGAACGGATGTGAGGATCCTGCTGCCCCAGAAGGCGGACCATCTTCTGGTGTGGCTTTCCTCGTTCTCATTCCTGGAGGACACCCTTCCGTTCGGCGTGAGAATCTTCCGCTACCAGCCAGGTTTCCTGCATCAGAAGGTGATGCTCATCGACGACCGTCTCGCGAGCGTGGGCACGGCGAATCTCGACAACCGCTCGTTCCGACTGAACTTTGAAATCACCGCGCTTTCCTCGGATCCGGAATTTGTGCAGCAGATCGAGGCGATGCTGACTGAGGACTTCAAGGCCACGATCGAAACGAAGATCGAGGATTTCACCAAGCGCCCGTTCTGGTTTCGGGCTGCCTGTCGTCTGGCGAGATTGATGGCTCCCTTGCAGTGAGGTCATGACTGCATGTCTGGAATCCATATCTTCCTCTGATAAGTCTTATCGAAACAACTCAACGACCGGACTGCGGGACCCATCCGGACGAATCAGCCAAAAGCCCTTGTAGTCTGCATTCACTCTGGGGGGGCGGGTCGTTGGTTCATTGCAGTAGAGCTGCCAATAAACCGCATAGGGGCAACCGAAACGCCTCGCCTCCGCGAGCAGTGCCGTCGTGCGTTCCAGCACAAGTTGCGGACTGGCCTCGGACTCAGGGAGGCCGAACTCGCCGACATAGATACTGTTTTGACCGAAGGGCCCGGTCGCTCGCTTATGCCTGCCAATGAATGCCAGCGCCTCGGCAAACTGCGCCGGAGAATCCTTCGTATCCCATGCGGAGTATGAAGCCAGATCCACCTCCACATGTGGCAGGACATCGACAGTGACACTGGGCTCCCCTTTCGTCTGCGCCTGTCTGACCAGATTGACCTCGCAGGCGTGGAAGACCCGGGCTGCTCCTAACACGAACTCCGCTCGACCGCGGGCGACGCCTCGCTGCCGCGCTGCCAGCCAGCGGATCATGGCGGCGGTGGCCTTGGCACTGGGCTTGATGGATGGATCAAAGCCGCCGCGAAGTGCCCAATCTCCTTCCCAGTTCTGAATGATGAATGTCTTCCGGCTTTTGCCATAGGTGCGGATCAGATGCCGCGTCAGGCTTGCGAAGCATTCCTCCTCAGCCTGCTCGTCTTCAGTTGAAAAGCCCTCCCGCCAGTAACTCGCAGGGCGCCCAGGACGAAAGGAGGTCAGGATGAAGGTCTCGAAGCCCCTCGCAAACAGAGCTCGATAATAGGGCGTATCCGCCAAACCCTCAAGCGAGGTCACCGCGGGCCATTGCGAATGGAAAGGGTATAACTTCGGTGATGGATTGTCGGTATCGAGGCTCAGACTCACCTTGAGGCATTTCGCGCCGAGGGCCTGCGCTGCCGCCGCGCCTTCATTGAGGTAGTCCGACTCGGAAAATGAATACAGGCCACCGATGTGCGCGACTCCCAATTGAGTTTGCGGTGGCGGAGATGTGGCTTGTGCCCGGGCTAGTGCCGGGAGGCTGAGGATCAGCCCGATTAGAACGCTCTTCTGCATGGGATCAATCCTGCTGCCAAACGGGCTGAACTCCACCTTTCTAACGATGAGTTTGTGGAGCGGCGAAGTGGCGCTGCTGGAAGCGCCGACAACCAAGGCTTTCCAATCCTCAGCCCGCATGGCTAAACTTTTCCTGCTCCCACTATCTTGACATGAGGAACTCCAACAACCCCAGGAAGCTGCCAGCCCCCCAGGCCCGCGAATTGCTCGCGACCTTGAAGGCACGTTTCGAAAAGCATTCGGAGCGTCATCCGGAAGAGAAGTGGGAGGAGATTGAAGGGAAGCTCATGCGCCAGCCTGCAAAGCTGGCGTCCCTGCTGGAGATGGAGGAAAGCGGCGGCGAGCCGGATGTGGTGGGCCGCGATCCCCGGACGGGTGATCATCTCTTTTTCGATTGCTCGGCGGAGACTCCGAGAGGACGCACCAGTCTTTGTTACGACCGCGCAGGGCTGGACTCCCGCAAGGAGCACAAGCCGGCGAACTCGGCGATGGATCTGGCGGAAACGATGGGCATCGAGCTGTTGAGCGAGGATCAATACCGCATGTTGCAAGGCTTGGGAGAGTTCGACTTGAAGACCTCCAGTTGGGTGCTCACTCCACCTGACGTCCGCAAGCGGGGCGGTGCGCTCTACGGGGAATGCCGATACGGTCGTGTCTTCGTCGGTCACAATGGGGCGCAATCCTACTATGGAGCCCGTGGTTTCCGAGGGTCGCTGAGGGTCTAACAGACTGACGGCGGAGGGGAGAAATCCGCCATCGTGAAAAGAACGCCGGGCTGGTCAAGCGGTCGCCTGCTGCATAGGCTCGCCGAGGTGCGTCGACCGGTCCTGATCCTCATTTCCCTGCTGGTGCTTGCCCTGACCGCCTGGCAGATCATGCCGCGTTTCCGGGACTGGTTTCCGGTGGCCAGCGTAAGCAGTGGCCCCAAGCCCGATCCCGCAACCTACCTGACCCTTTGTGCGGATCTTGAAAAGCGACGCGCCGCCCTTGAGAAACGTCACCTGGCCGCGCGCGGCGAATCGGATCGGGCAATCATCGAAGCCGATGCCAGGGCGGATCTGGAGAGCACCCTGCCGACGATGATGAAGTGCTGGCTGGGAACGCCCTGGGACTTCAATGGCACCGCCGCCGGGCCGGGCCAGGGCAAGATCGCCTGCGGTTACTTCGTGGCGACCGTCCTGCGCGACGCCGGGTTCCGTGTCGATCGCTACAAGCTGGCCCAGCAAGCCTCCGAGCACATCCTGCAAACCTTCATCGACCGCAAATCCTTCCAGCTCAGCGCAGGCAAACCCTACGAGTCCTTCGTTTCGTCGGTCGGGAAAATCGAGCCCGGAATCTGCCTTGTCGGGCTCGACACTCACGTCGGCTTCCTCATCCGGGAAGGCTCCGGGTTCCGCATGGTCCATTCCTCAGGCTCGCAACCCTGGTGCGTGGTCGATGAGGATCGCGACCACGCGGTGGTGCTGCAACGCTCGAGCTATCGACTGGTCGGCAATCTAACAGCAGACAAGACGCTCATCCGGAAATGGCTGCGTGCGGAGCCGTTGAAGGTCCAGCTGCCGACGGTCAAACCCGCCCCAGCTTCTCCTGCACGCGCTGGTCGATGACCTCCGCGAGGCCGACTTCACCGTCCGCCCGGAGGAAATCGCAGTAGTTAGCGGACACGGCTTCCAGATCGTCGCAGTACTGCGCACCGAGCGACTCGAAGGCGGTGAGCGACTTTTCGAAGTGTCGCTTCGCCCATGAGCGATCACCGGTTTGGAGAAGCGCGAGGGCGAGATTGTTATGAGATTGGGCGGTGTCGGGATGAATGTCGCCGAAGAGTTCACGTCGGACCTCGAGGGCCATCATGTGCATTTCACGCGCTTGTTCTCCATACCCAGCCGCGAGGTAGAGGGCTCCGAGATTATTGGAAACCGCTGCCGTTTCCTCGTGGTCCTTGCCGAGCTGGGAGTAAAGGATCTCGAGGGCGCGAAGGTAGTAGCTTTCAGCGGAATCCAAGTCCCCGGCGGCCTTGCGAAGCGCTCCGAGATTGTTCGCCATGGCCGCCACATCCAGCAGCAGCGGCGGATCGTGGCGCTCGAAGCAGTCCAGCGAGTTCTTCCATGCTGCCTCGGCCTGCTCGACGTTTTCCAGACTGTCGTGGGCAGAGCCAAGGCCTGCGTAGAGCCGACCGAGCTGATCCAGACGATCGAGCCGACCGTCGAGCTGATCGATCGCGTGGCGATAGTCATCACGGGCCGGTTCAAAGTGCCCGAGTTCCCGGAGAACGCTGGCACGAAGTTCGAGGCAGTCGGCAAAGGCATCGATGCTCTCATACTCGGCACTGAGGCTTTGCTGGGCCTTTTCCACGGCAGCGGTCGCCGCATGAAGGGCTTCATCGAGATCGCCCAGCGCGCGCAGGGACTCGACGCGCTCGCGGAGAATTCCAATCAGGGTGGCGGTAGGTGAATCCATGACGTCGTTACACCGTTAACACTCATTCCGGTTTTGACGAGCCAAAATCTGCCGCTGCCGGGAGACGCTCCATGAGGTCCTTTCGGATCGCCGGAAGCTCACCGACGGCGTCGCGCAAGGAGGTATCCGCCGCCCGTCGGTCATGGGAAACGCCGAGGATCCTGGCGAGTTCCCGCTCGAAGTGCAGCAGGCCACGCCGGGAGGGTCCGGCGGCGTCGACGTGATCGAGCGCCCGGCGCAGAAGATCATAAAGCAGCGGTTCGGCATGTCCGGGCTCCACCGATTGTTCGAGAAGGCGACAAAAATACCCGGCCATGAGAGTGGCCACGTAGGATTTCCTCAGGCCCATGTGCCAGTTCGAAACGACCACCTCCTTGAGCGGATGGAGTTCCCCACGTCTGGCCGGAGTCCAGATCAGTTCGGCGGTGAAAAAGAGATCGAGCTTTCCCGCAAAGGGGCTGGCCGGACGGCGCGCGCCATTGGCCACGGTCTTGATCAGGCCCGCACCCTCGGTGAACCAATGGATGATCAGGCTGCTGTCGGTCAGCTTGGTCAACCGGATCAGGATGCCGTGGGTTTGTTCCATAGGGGAAAGAAATGACTAATGACTAATTTCTTAATGACTAATTGAAGAAATGGTAGTCGTCATTCGTCATTCGTCATTCGTCATTCGCTCCGAGGCGCCTTAGGGGTTCGACGAGATTGGCAGGCAGGGGAAACTGCTTCTCATAGATGCCGTCAGCCAGTTGGTTGGCGCGGCAGTAGGCGTCGTGGATCATTTCCAGCTTGGCGTCGAGATTGTCGATGTGATGCAGGGCAAAGGCCTCGGGGGTGCGCGGTAGGGTTGGCGAGCCGAACTGATACTCGCCGTGATGGCTGGCGATGAGGTGGAGCAGGTGCAGGCGGACCGTTTCGCTGGCCGGTTCAAGAGTCAGCCAATTCTGGGCGACCGGCGAATCGGCGACATCCCGCCAGAGCTTGTTCACCAGTTCGATGCCGAGCGGGATGTGGCCGAGCATTTCGCCATGCAGGGAATGGCCCTGGGCGAATCCGCGTTCAGCATACTGGTTTTCCCATAACTTCCCGCAGTCATGGAAAAGCACGCCAGTGAGCAGGAGGTCGCGGTTGAGCTGTGGGTAGGCTCCGCAGATCGCATCGGCGGAACGCATCATCTGCGCGACGTGCTCGACCAACCCGCCGCGACGGGCGTGGTGATTTTTGCGTGCTGCGGCGGCCCGACGGAACTTGGTGCCCTGGTTGGTGAGGAAATGATCCGCCAGCGCATGAAGGCGTGGATCGAGCAGGGAGCCACAGAGCGAGGTGATGGTCTCCCAGTCGCGGCGCTGCTTTTCCGCCGTGGCGGCATCACCGGTATAGAAGGCCTCGAGGTCGTCACCGGTCAGGCGTTCCCAGGCGATGTGGGTGGCGTTGAGTCCGAAGCTGTTCTGGGTCCACTCGGCATCCAGGCGCAGAACCGTGCCATCGCCAAAGCCGGACGCGGCATCGAACAGCGGGGCGTCCGACCAGGCATTCAGGGCGAAACTGCCGGTGGAATCTGCGAAGGTCAGGACGAGATAGGGCTTTCCCGCCTTCGTTTGCCGTGGGCTGCGCGACTGGAGTTCGGCGTCGAGAGCAGCAGCCAGGGCCGTTTCCCCAGCCTGTTCTTTCAATGAGGCGATCGTCAGGAAATTCACCCCGCCAGCATCACCAATCTCCGGCGGCTGTCACGAACGGATCAGCAGAGCCGCAGCATGTCCTTGACGAACTGGCCCCACAAAAAGACCAGCCCGCGGCGGGAGTATTCGAAATGTCCATCGCCGGTGAGGCGGATGATTCCAGCATCGAGATTGTGCTGCACCTGGAAGCGCATTTCCTCCTCGATCTGCCCCTCGATCAGCTCCGGATCAGGCATCCTGAGATCCTGGACCCTGACCCCCACGCTGGCAAGATAGAGGCGGTGGTCGTCGAGGATCTGGTGAAAGCAGTTCCGCTCACAGGGAACATGATTCCACCTGACTCCGGGGGCACACTTGAGGGTCGGTGAAAAGGGGTAGTTGGTGGTTCGCCAGGTGCGTCCGGACTCGTCGTAGGACGTCACCGAGATGAAGGCGAAGGCCACCTCGCTCTGCTCGCAAAGGCAGACGGCGGCCACGGCCATTTCCTCAGGGTGCCAGAACAGCCGGAAAAACTGCTGCATGCCGGACCAGTCCCAGCCGCAGTCCACGACATGCTCGAAACCGGCCTCCTCCATGGCGGCAGCGGCTTCGACCGCATTGGGAAAAAACGCCGGATCAGGCAGCGTCCGATGCCTCAGACGGTTGTTCAGCGGCAGGCGCATCCGCCGGATCCTCGTCAGCAGTTCGATCCAGGGCAGGAAGAACCACAGCACCACGCCCGCCAGCCCACCCCAAACGCTGCCGGTGAGGAAGCGACCGAAAAAGTAGCTCGCCACCAGAAAAGTGAAGGCTCCGATCTTCCGCAACCACCCGCTGCGGGCTGTGCGCAGTGCTACGGCGAGCACGACAAAGCCGAGGACAGTCAGGGTTTCTTGCATGGGCGGGAACGAAAGCGGGAAGCGGGCAACTAGGCGCAGCACTGATTTCCGTCAAGTGAGGCTTTAACCCGGCAGCACGCCTGTCCCGACTCTTCCCACGCTCCACACCGATCCGCAAGCAGTCCTTTGCCCGCAGAGCCGTGTTCAGCGACGACGACGCAACAGCAGCAGGAGCCCGATCCCACCCAGCAAGGCCGCTCCCGGCTCGGGAACGTAGGAAATCACTCCCGTGGAGGCGAAGGCCGATGTATCCCAGGCCCCATAGGGCTGGACCGCCGCTCCGCTGAAATCAAAGGTGGCTCCGGTGGCTGATCCGGTGAAGTTGGCCAGATCGAAGGTGGTATTGTGAGCGATCGTGTAGCTGCTGGTGCGGAAAGCGATCGTGCCGCCGCTCACGCTGAAGGCTCCGGTGGTGATCAGCTTGTCGTAAGTCAGCGCACCAGTCGCTCCCATTTCCAGAAGGCCCGAAAGGGCAAGGCTGCCGAGCGTGAGTGTGCCGACGCTGGAATCAGAGTCGTTCAGTCCGACCGCCAGGGTGCCGCCGCTCGCCACGGAGACTCCGTTGGCGATGCTGCCGGTTCCACCCAAGATGGCGGTGTCCGAGACCGTGGTGCCGGAGGTGTTCGAGAGTGAGCCGTTGACGAAAAGGGAGCCCGCTGAAACGGCTGTAGCTCCTGCATAAGTGCTCGTGCCGGAAAGAGTGAGGGTGTTTCCTCCCGTTTTCGACAAACCTCCGGAGCCGGTGATCGCGCTGGTAACGGTGATGTCCTTGCCCGTCGCGCCATTTGCCGTGAAGACACCGCTGGTGCTGATGTTGCCCGTTGCGACCGTCAGCAGACCGCTGCCCGCGTTGGTCAACTGCCCGCCTCCTTCATTCGCTGTGAAGCCGCGAGAGTAGCTGGCCGCCCCACCCGTGTAGGAAAGGGTGCCGCTGTTGCTAGAGTCACCTAGAACGACCGCGCTAGAGGCGTTGCCGAGATTGCTGGCCCCGCCGCTGACCACAATGCTGGATGCGCTCAGAGTGCCGTTGCTGATCGTGGTGGTGCCGGTGTAGGTGCTGGCTCCGGAGAGGGTCGTTGTGCCACTGCCGGATTTTACCAAGGCAGCCGTTCCACCGAGCTTGGCGGTGATTGATCCAGTGTCTGTTAGACTGTAGCCACTTCCCGTCAGTGTTCCACTCCCAGTGATACTGCCACTGGAGAGCGTGACCGACCCAACCGTATCCGAGTTTGCTCCGAGGCTCAGGACCCCACCACTGACGGTGACCGCGCCAGTGTCTGAGAGCGTGTTTGTGCTTCCTCCCAGCGAAAGAGTGCCACCCGATATCGTGGTTCCTCCAGAGTAGGTGTTCGCCCCACTCAGAATGGTGGTGCCTGTCCCACCTCGCACGAGAGACAGCGCTCCCGCCCCTGTGCCATTCTGAATTGAGCCACTGAAGGCCGCCGCGCTCGTGTCAGAGCCACTGATCGTGAGGGTTGCGGCAGTCGCAGAGGTGTTTCGGAGAATTCCCCCCGATTGCACACTATTCGTTAACTGGCCGATCGTCGTATTGAAGCCACTCAATTCAACATTAGAGTCACCATTGCCTGATGTCGCCCCGAAGGTGAGGGTCGTCGATGTCGGCAGCGCATTGGTGGCCCCCATCCGCAGAATTCCGGTGGTGGCATTGTTCAGCTCCGTGGTGCCCCAGGTGTTTCCCGTGCCGCTCAATGTGACAACCCCAGCACCACCGTTGGAGCCAGCAGCAATTCTGACTGTCCCCGTGCCGTTGTTGATGGTCTGGGTGAAGGTGATTGAGTTTCCGCTGGTGGCTCCGAGGTTCAGTCGCGTGCCGCTGCCGGTGACGCTACCCGTGACTTGAGAGCCAGATGCGCCGCCCGATATCCCGGCAAAACCCGTTCCTGAGACAGTGATCGGCACACTGATTGTCGGTGTCGTGCCTGTCGAAAGATTGAGCCGTGTGAGCGCGCTGCCCGTGGCGGCGCCATTGATGGTCAGGCTTGATCCAGAAGCTCCAGAAAGGGTTCCGATGCCAATCGCGATATCTGTCGTTTCACCATTTCCGATGATCAGCTTGGTGTTGCTGGACAATGTAATCGATCCTGTAAGAGCGCGGGTGGCGGAGCTACTGCCTGTGATTTTGTAGTCGGTTGTATTGAATGTGTAGGAGGCAGCCGTAAGACTGGCACCCAAGGTGACAGTGCCAGCCGTTCCTTGGAAGATCACAGTGTCCGTGGTCGCCGCGGCCGACAATGAGGCGTCCCCCGTGGCATTGTTGCTGAAAATGTTTGTGCCCGCAGCCGACCAGCTTCCGCTTCCACCTACACCATTGCCGCTACCGGCGGAAGTGTCCCAGTATTTATTGGCCGCATGTGCCCCCGTTCCCGACAGTGTAATAAGAGAGAAAATGGCGAGCTTCGATTTCATTTGGGGGAGGGGTGTTTCGGGAAAGCCTTTGTGGGCAGGTCGAAATGGTTGATTCCGCAGGGATCCTCAAGGTAGGTTTGGCCACGAAATTGACACCCAAATGGTTGCAGCCCCCGTGCCACCCGGGCGATTGAGGCGAGAATCCATAGAAATCGACAACATCCTCAAGGATCATGGCTATCGAATCCATTCATGGCATCCTGCCCACCATTCCGGCCTCGGCCTTCATCGCCTCCAGCGCCGATGTGATCGGTCGCGTGACGCTCGGTGAGGAATCCAGCATCTGGTATGGCGCGGTGCTTCGTGGCGACATCAATGAAATCGTCATCGGTCCACGCTCGAACGTGCAGGACAACGCCGTGGTCCACCTCGCGGACGACTACGGCTGCTACGTCGGCGAGTTGGTGACCGTCGGCCACTCGGCGATCATCCACGCCTGCACGATCAAGGACGAGGTCCTCGTCGGCATGGGCAGTATCATCCTCGATGGTGCGGTCATCGGGGAGCGCTCGATCATCGGCGCAGGGGCCCTCGTGACCGGCGGCACAATCATTCCTCCGGGCTCCCTCGTGATCGGCTCACCCGGCAAGGTGGTTAGGACGCTTTCCCTCGACGAGCAGCACAAGGTGAAGTCTTGGGCCGAGAAATATGTCGCCGTCTCCAGGACATTCCTGAACCGCTGAGTTGGCTCGAAACTTGTCCGTTGGAAATCGCACATTTCCCGTCATAGTTCCTGCGTGCCAGATCTTGTCCGCGTCGAACCCATCGCCCTGCTCCCCACCCAGGCTGGATGCGCCGTCTTTCTGGGGGATGGAAAAAAGGCCATCGTGTTCTACATCGATCCCGCCGTTGGGGCCTCGATCAATTCCTCGCTGGCCGGCCAGCAGCCCCCTCGCCCGCTCACTCACGACCTCTTCCTTCAGGCGATGGACACCTTCGGGGCCAAGGTCAGCCGTGCGCTGATCGTCCGGATGGAAAATGACATCTACTACGCCCGACTCATCCTCGAGGCGCAGAACGAGATCATGGAGCGCAAGATCGTGGAGTTGGACGCGCGGCCAAGCGACTGTCTCGCCCTCGCCGTCCGCTGTGGCGCGCCGATGTATGTGCTGAGATCGCTGTGGGAAACGCTCCAGGACATGTCCGGGGTGCTAGATGAAATGCGGGAGAAAGGCATGGACTTCGGGGATCTCGGACAAGCCTGAACTTTTTACGGGCGTCCGCTTGCGCGAAAACGTTTCGCTTTTAGGATGGCGGCATGTCCTCAACCGCCACATTGCCCGCCTACCTTCGTGAGGAGGTCCTCCTTCATCCCGAGACCCGCGAGTTTCCGGCGTTCGATCTGACCCGCCTGCTCGGCACGGTTTTCGCCCCAACGAAGGGCTGCAAGGTCTGCATTCTTCTCGATTTCGACGATCCGGCTCCGCTGATCAAGGATCTCGCCTTCCTCCAGCAGCCCGGCTTTCCGATCCAGAAAAAGGCCCACGAGGCCTTCTACCTCGGCCTTCAGAACGGCAGCCTCGATGCCCTCGGGATGTCCGGCGGCGAGCTCTTCGCCTACAAGATGACCTACGGTTCAAATCTCGATCTGGCCGATGACGTCTGGGACACCGCGGGCAACCACCTCTCGCTCGATCGCGACATTTACCCGAACTACGACATCATCCTCTGCGTCTCCACCTACTCCGCCACCGCGCCGCTGACGGCCAAGTGCAAGGAATACGGCTTCCGGGGCGCCACCCTCCATGGCGTCAATGACATCATCCTCAACTCCGGCCTCGCCGTGGATTACCACGAGGTCTCGAAGGACGCCGAAAAGCTCCGCAGCGCCCTGACGAATGCCGATGACATCGAGATCGACTTCGCCCTCGAAGATGGTCGCGTGCTGACCGCTTGGCTCGGCCTCGGCGGCCAGGAGGCCCAGAAGTCCCACGGCCTCTGCCTCGGCGAAAAGCCGGACATCGCCAATCTTCCAGCCGGGGAGGTTTACTTCGTCCCGCAGGATGCCCGCGGTCAGTTCCCGATGAAGTATGAGGACGGCACTCTTGGCGTGCTCGATGTGGTCGACCGCTGCATCATCCGCTCCACCCTCATTTCTGGGAAACAGTCGACCATCGACGCCCACAACGCCCGCCTGGCGGACGACCCGATGACCGGCACCCTCGGAGAACTCGGCTTCGGCACCCAGGTGCTTCCGGTTTCCGGCGCGGACATCCAGGATGAAAAGGTCCTCGGCACCTGCCACCTCGCTACCGGTCGCGACGATCATCTTGGCGGCGACATCATCCCGGAGATGTTCAAGAAGCACGAGAACTCGACCCACGACGACATCCTCTTCGCGCCGCACAAGACCCCGAACTTCAACATCAGCCAGGTCCGCATGCGCCGCGGCGATCAGCACGAAGTCCTCATCGAGAACTTCCGCCCCGCCCGCTACCTCATGGACGCCCTCGCGAGTCACTGACCGTGGCTGGGGCATCCTGCCCCAGTCCGTCTCTGGAGCGTCCCGCTCCAAGTCTATATCTGCTGATGTCCAACCTCTACGAAACGCGGAAGCTGTTAGGCGAATACCTCCTCTTCCACTACGGTCGCGCCGACGAAATCCTGCCTGAACACGCGCCAGCCGCGATGCGCGAGGCACTGGATTTCGCGGTGCGCACCCCCGGACACTTCGAGGTTCACGAGGTTGGTCGCGGGCTCGACCTCGGCTGTGCGGTCGGGCGCTCGAGTTTCGAAATGTCGCGCACCTGCCGCGAGGTGATCGGCATCGACTTTTCCCACTCCTTCATCGAAGCCGCAGAGGACCTGCGGGCGGGAAAGGCCCTCCCTTACCAGCGCCTGGAAGAAGCCCACGTCTCCACCGACCTCGAAGCCCGATTGCCCGAGGGGCATGAGACCGATCGCCTCCATTTCGAAACCGGAGACGCCATGAATCTTCGGGCCGATCTCGGAGCTTTTGACCGTGTCCACGCCGCCAACCTTCTCTGCCGCCTGCCCGAGCCGCAGCGCCTGCTTCACCGCCTTCCCTCGCTGGTCAAGCCCGGCGGCGAACTCGTTCTCGCCACCCCCTGCACCTGGCTGACGGAGTTCACCCCGCCGGAAAACTGGCCCACTGGCACCACCTTTGACTGGCT
>JAIYDT010000396.1 GCA_027487355.1 Verrucomicrobiaceae bacterium | reverse complement strand
GTGACGAACCTCAGCGTCCTCGCCCTGGGTGTGGGCCTTTCGATGGTCTTCGGCGTGGTGAATTATCTGATCATCCAGCTCATCATCATCACGGTGGCCAGCGTGGCGGGCGTGTGGCTGTTCTACGTCCAGCACCAGTATGAGGACGTCTATTGGGAGCGGAAGCCGCAATGGGACTTCGCCCAGGCCGCGCTTGCCGGCAGTTCGTTCTACAAGCTGCCGAAGATCCTCCAGTGGTTCTCCGGAAACATCGGCTTCCACCACATCCACCACCTCAGTCCGCGCATCCCGAACTACCAGCTTGCCCGCGCCCATGAGTCGGAGCCGATGTTCCAGCAGGTCGAACCGCTGACCCTGCGGAAAAGCTTCAAGTCGATCTCCTTCCGGCTCTGGGACGAGGAAAACCGTCAACTCACCGGGTATCGGGTCCTGAGAGGCAAGCGACGGACAAGAGGGGCACGGGCGGCCCGCCCGTGATGAGGAGTTTGCTGCGGGCGGGCCGCCCACGCCCCTCTTTCAGAAGGCCAGGCGCTTGAAAAGCGCCGTCGCGAGCTTCACTTCGACGCCGCGCCGGAGGGGAAGATGAGGTTCATGACGAGGGTCAGGAAAAAGTTCACGATCAGGATCGCGAGGGCGGAGTTGACCATCGCTTGGGTGGTGCCGCGACCGACCCCGACCGCGCCTTGATTCGCCTTGAGTCCCTGGTGGCAGGAAATGATCACAATGAGCAGGCCGAAGACGAGGCCCTTGACCATGGCGATGGTGATGTCGGTCAGGTCGGTGTAGCGCCCCATCTGGTTGACCCAGTAGTAGAAATTGACTCCGAAGGGTCCGGTGCCGACGACCACCGACGCCACAATCCCGAAGGCGGCGGACTCGGCGATCAGCAGGGGCATGGCGATGAACATCGCGAGGATGCGCGGGGTGACGAGGTAGTCGATCGGATGGACGTTCATCGAACGCAGGGCATCGACCTGCTCGGTGACCTTCATCGTGCCGATCTCTGCGGCCATGGCGGCTCCCACACGTCCGGCCAGCATCAGGGCGGTGATGGACGGCCCGAGTTCGCGGAGCATGGCCACGCTGACCAGGGCACCGGCCCCGGTTTCCATGCCGAGCGGCTTGAACTGGAACAGTGCCTGGGCGGAGAGCACGGCTCCGGTGAAGGCTCCTGTTAGAATGACCACCGGTTGCGAACGGAAGCCGGTCTCCGCCACCTGGGCGATCACCATGCGAGTGCGGATCTTTCCCTTCGTGATCGAAATGAAGACCTCTTTGATGAGCAGGGCGACTTCCCCCAGATACTGGAGGAATTCAAGGCTGAGCCTGCCAAGTGCGAGGATCGGGGTCACGGCGGGAAGATGGCCCTTCCGGCGGGGATCGCCAAGAATCAAGCGATGAACGGTGTACGATTCTTGAGGTCGGAGAGGCGGCTAAACCGCTTGCCTGCTAGGCTGGTTGGGTCACGATCACAGCCTTACGCCGCTTTTCACGAATGAAATCACCCCACGGACGGTCCGCCGGTATCCTGCTTCCCGCCTTTTCTCCACGACGCCCCGGCGATCTGGGGATCGGCGATACCCGCTCGTTCTGCGAGTGGATTGACTGGGCTGCTGACCATCAAGTGGGCTTTCTCCAGCTCCTGCCGATCCAGGAAACCGGCGACGACAACAGCCCCTACAACGCGATTTCAGCGATCGCGCTCGAACCCGTTTACCTGAGCTGCGATCCACAGGACCTGCCGGGCATCACGGCCGAGGAGGTGTCCGACGTTCGCTTTTCGATGGGGCCCGCCCTTCAGGACCGGCTCGTGGATTACGCGGTGGTGCGGAAATCGAAGCGTGCGCTGTTGGAACTCGCGTGGCCCAGGTTTGCGGCGGCGGATGTTTCGCTGAAGGCGGAGTTCGAGGCCTTTCGCGCCGCGGAGGTTTCCTGGCTGACGGATTACTGCGTGTATCGTTGGTTGATGGAGCGCAATGGCGGTCGCGAGACCTGGGACCTGTGGTCGGACGACTGCAACACGCCTGAAAAGGCCCGCGCGCTGCTGGCCTCCGAGCGCGAGGCCCATCCGGCGGCGGTCGAGGAGCGGCTTTCCTTTTTCGCCTGGGTCCAGTGGCTCTGCTTCCGGCAGTGGCGGGCTGTTAGAAAGCTCGCCGACGAGCTGGGCGTGAAACTCATGGGCGACATCCCGATTGGCGTGAGCTGGTACTCGGCCGATGTGTTCTTCAATCAGGAGGACTTCGACCTCGGCTGGTGCGGAGGCGCGCCGCCCGAACTGATGTTCAAGTATGACCCCTTCATCCGCAAGTGGGGCCAGAACTGGGGGATCCCGCTGTATCGCTGGGACAAGATGGAGGCCGAGGGCTTTCCCTGGTGGCGGCAGCGGATTTCAAAGCTCACGGAGATTTTCCATATCTTCCGCATCGACCACATCCTTGGCTTTTATCGCATCTACGCCTTCCCTTGGAGGCCACAGCGCAACGCCGAGTTCCTCAACCTCACGCCGGAAGAAGCGGCGGAGAAAACCGGTGGCCTGCTGCCGGGTTGGGCGTGGCGACCGGATGACACGGCGGAGAACATGTCGGCGAACCGCGACGAAGGAGACCGTCGATTGAAGATGGTGATCGATGCCGCAGGCGGGGCGGAGGTGGTCGGCGAGGATCTCGGCTGCGTGCCGGAGTATGTCCGCCCCCATCTCGAATCGCTGGGCATTGCCGGGTTCCGGATTCCGCATTGGGATTTCGATGACGAGGGGCATGTCGTGCCACCGGCCGAGCTGCCCGAGTGCAGCTTTGCCACGTATGCCACCCACGATCACGACACCCTGGCCGGTCTTTGGAACAGCTTTCGGGCCGACATATCAAATCCGGAGTCCGATGCCGAGGAGGTTCGAAAGGCCGAGTTCAATCTCAAGCTGCTGGCCGAGTTCGCGGGCATCCCGGAAACCCATCCCTGGCCGGCGTATTCGGATGTCCATCAGTGGCGTCTGATCAAGAACCTGCTTGCGTCGAACTCCCGTTACGCCGCGCTGCTCATCACCGATCTAACAGGCATTACCGACCGATTCAACCTGCCGGGAACCGTGGGGGGTGAAAACTGGCGACTGCGCCTGCCCTGGGCCCCGTCGGGCTCCCTTTCAGACCAGGCGCTCGGCGCGGCTTCGGACAAGTTGGCGATCTTGATCGCGCTCTCGGGGCGTTGACTCACTTGAGCTTGGCGAGGTATTTGGCGGGCTCCTTCTCGAATTTCGGCACGCAGCTCTTGCAGCAGAATTTGATCTGCTGGCCTTCGTGGGTGATGACGACCGGTTCGCCCATTTCGCCGAGCTTCTCACCGGAGACGAGGCAGACATCGAGAGGGTAGGGCTTGGCGGACGTTTCCGATGCGGGAGCTGCGGCGCTTGATTGAGAGGGTTTGCAGGAAACAAGCAGCAGGGAGGCAATGGCGAGTGGGATAACGATGGTGTTCATGGTTTCAGTGTGTGGTGAAGGGTTCCTTTATTAAGTTCACGACCGCGCAGCCAGAGGAAGATCACGGGCGTGACGATGAGGATGTGGAGCAGGCTGGAGATCATTCCGCCGATGACGGGAACGGCAAGCGGTTTCATGACCTCGGAGCCCTGGCGGTGGCTCCAGAGGATGGGAAGAAGACTGGCGACGATGGTGGCCACGGTCATGACCTTGGGGCGGAGGCGGAGTCGCGCGCCGTCCTTCACCGCCTGGACGAGATCCTGATGGGTGAAGGTGGATCCTTTCTCTGTTAGGCGGGCCCTCACGGTTTCCTCCAGATAGACCACCATCACCACTCCGGTCTGCACGGCGGTGCCGAAGAGCGCGATGTAGCCCACCCAGACCGCCCCGTTGAAATTGTAGCCGAAGAGCTTCTGCAGCAGCACGCCGCCGCTGAGTGCGAAAGGCACGGCGAGCATCACGTGGGCCGCTTCGGCCGCGCTGTGATAGACGAGATAGAGCAGCACGAAGATGACAAGCAGGACAATCGGGAATACCAGCGTCATGGTCTGCGTGAATCGCCGTTGGTTCTCGAACTCGCCGGTCAGCTTGTAGGTCATGCCTTCCATGTCGACGGTCTTGAGTTTCCGCTCCACCTCCTGAACGAAGCTGCCGAGGTCGCGATCCTGGACGTTGGCCTGAACGTAGGAACGGAGCCGTCCATCCTCCGAGGCGATCTCGTTGGCTCCAACCTCGCGGGTGATCTTCGCGACCATGCCAAGGGGAATGGGAGATCCCATGGGGCCGGTGCCGCCGGCTCCTGCCACCAGAATCCGTCCAAGTTCCTCGATATCGTCGCGCTCGCCGCGCTGCACGCGGATCTGGATCGGGAAGCGCTCGCGGCCTTCGATGGTGGTGCTGACATTTTTCCCGCCGATGGCGACCTCCACGGCATCCAGCACATCTTTTGCACTGAGGCCATACCGGGCCATGGCACGACGGTCGACCTGCACGTTGAGGTAGGGCTTGCCCTGGATGCGGGAGGGCGAAACGCCGGCGGCTCCTTCGATGCTGTTGACGAGCTTCTCGACCTCGAAGGCCTTGCGCTGGAGCTTGTCGAGGTTGTCGCCGTAGATCTTGATGCCGACCTGGGCGCGGATGCCGGTGTAGAGCATCAGGATGCGGTTCTCGATCGGCTGGAGAAAGGCTGGCACATAGCCGGGCACCTGCTTCATCTTTTCGGTGAGCTCGGCCTTCAGCTTGTCGATCGTCATGCCATCTCGCCACGCTGGATTCCGTTTCACGCCGAACCAGCCGTCGGCGATGTATTCCGGCTTCAACATGATCGTGGTCTCCATCATCTCCGTCGGGGCGGGGTCGGTGGCGGTTTCAAAGCGACCGAGCTTTCCAGCCACAGTGTCCACTTCCGGCACCTCGCTCATGACCTTGTCCTGCCACGACATCACGCGCTGGATTTCCTTCAAGCCGGTCTTCGGCATCATTACCGGCATGTAAAGCAGGCTGCCCTCGTTGAGCGGTGGCATGAACTCGCGACCGAAGCCGGTGACGAGTTCCGCGACTTTCGGATGACCGGAATCGCGCAGATGTTTCACGATCGGACGAGGAAGGCCGAAGGCCAGAAGCAGAGAGAAAGATAGGATCAGGAAAGCTCCGGTCACCACGGTCTTGCGATGCTTCAAGGCCCAGTCGAGCGTCGGCTCGTAGATCCTCAAAAGGAGCTTCATCACGACATTCCGGTCTTCGGAATGAAACGGTCCGCGCACCAGCTGTGAGCAGAGAACCGGCACCAGCGTCACCGCCAGCAAGGTCGAGCCGATCATCGCGAAGGTCTTGGTGAAGGCGAGGGGATGGAAGAGCTTTCCCTCCTGTCCGCTCAGCGCGAACACCGGCACAAAGGCCAGGATGATGATCGCCATGGCAAAGAAGATCGGTCGGCCCACTTGCTTGCAGGCTGCAAGCGTGACCGCGAGGCTTTCATTTCCGCTGAGTGGCGAGCCTTTCCTGTCCTCGGCCTCCTCACAGTGGCGGATCACGTTTTCCGTCACCACGATCGCGGCATCGACCAGCACGCCGATGGCGATGGCGATGCCTGTTAGAGACATGATGTTGCTGGTGATTCCGAACTGCTTCATCAGCAGGAACGAGATCAGGATCGAGATCGGCAGCGGCAGCGTGACGATGAGGATACTGCGGAAGTGCCAGAGGAAAAGGATGTGCGCGAGGGTGACGAGGATGATCTCCTCGATGAGCGCGTGCTTGAGCGTGTCGATGGTGTGGTCGATGAGTTCGCTGCGATCGTAGAAGGATTTGATGGTCACTCCAGGTGGCAGGCTGGGAGCGATCTGCGCGATCTTCTCCTTCACCCGTTCGATGACGGCCTTGGCGTTTTCACCAGTCCTCATCACGACCGTGCCGCCGACAGCTTCATGGCCGTTGAGATCGAGCGCACCACGACGGAAATCTCCCCCGATCTGAACGGTGGCAATGTCCTTGAGGTAGATCGGCGTGCCTTCCATGGCCTTTACCGTGACCAGTTCGAGATCTTCCGGGCTGGTGACGAGGCCGATGCCGCGCAGCACGAACTCGGCGCCGTTCTCCTCCACCACCTTGCCGCCGACGTTGAGGTTCGCATTCTGAACGGCGGTCATCACGTCCATCAAGGTCACGTTGGC
>JAIYDT010000503.1 GCA_027487355.1 Verrucomicrobiaceae bacterium | reverse complement strand
CGGCGATCTCCTGACGGACGAAACCTTCACGCCCCTGCGCAAGGTCCCCGTCCACCACGGTGGCCCGGTGGCTCAGGAGCAACTCACCTTCTCCGCCTTCTGGTGGAACCATGAGCAAGACTCGCTGCGCTGGTCGATCCGGATCTCCGCCGAGGACGCCATCGCCCACAGCCAGCGCCCCGGCACCCTCGTGCGGGCCTTCATCGGCTACTCCGGCTGGAGCCCGGGTCAGTTGGAAAACGAACTGCGCGGCCACTCCTGGTTCACCACCCGCCCCGATCCCACCCTCCTCGGCAAGATCCACGACAAATCCCTCTGGGCCCAAATCCTCCGCGACCTCTCCCCCTTCCACCGCATCCTCGCCGAAGCCCCGGAGAATCCGCAGGTGAACTGACCGCAGGCCGACAGGTTCCGCTTTGATTCGAGAGAGTTGGAAGAATGAATGGTAAATCGTGAGTGGTGAGATCACGGGCGCGGGTCCTAACCACCCGCGCTGTCACCGACCAATTCATACTTCTCACTCTTCCTCTTCC
This sequence comes from Verrucomicrobiaceae bacterium, assembly GCA_027487355.1. Lineage (GTDB taxonomy): Bacteria > Verrucomicrobiota > Verrucomicrobiia > Verrucomicrobiales > Akkermansiaceae > Luteolibacter. The sequence goes on along the minus strand of JAIYDT010000503.1, from coordinate 8,252 downwards.
CTGAAAACTGAAAAACTCAACTGACAGACTTGTCCACAGGACTGGCTGATGATCACGGCTTCGGGGAGGAATGAGTTTACGTAAAGGCTGGAAGCGATATCAGACGAGGTTCGTGCCGTGGCTTAGCACTTCGCCTTGAGGGATCTTAGGGTAAGATCAACTACAATGACTTCGATCACGGAGATATTAGGAAAGTTGTCTGAAATGCTATCCCAGTAATCTGTGAGCGCGTCTCGTAGACCAGAAACGCCAACCCGCTTCCCTTTGACCTGCCATTTCCTCGCGGAATCCGGACCTTGCCAGACAAGCAGCATCACTCCGCAGCCCGCCGTCTCCTCGCGCAGGTAATCTCCTGCAAGCTGATTTTTCAACCTCTCGCACAAACTAGGACCGGTCCAATTTTTGTCTAGCAACTTGAGTTCAATGGGGACCGCTGATGTTACGTTTGAATTTTGGAGAAAAACATCCGGTCGCTGTTTGTTGGACAATTCGTTTTCCTGTGCGCAGGTGAATCGGTTTCCGGAATGAGCATTCAGCCATCCAGCGACAAGATTTCGCATTTCAGTTTCACCAGCAGCACGTTGCCATGTGCGGAATGGACTGTCATTTCCACGTTCAAGCCAGTTCTTGAGGTCGATGAGGCGGGCAACACCAATGTCGAATAACTGACGATGGCTCGTCGGCAATCGTGTGCGATCAAAGGAAAACTGTGCAACCTGCTCAGCGGTCCATGGTTCGAGCTCTCCGTCCTCCTCGGCACGCTTATACGCCACCTTCGCCATCCATGAGCGGGAGTCCGGGTCAGGATGATCTTTGATCAGTTCTTTAAGAGCGATGTATGTTTCTTTCCCTCGAACCTCAGACAGCAAATTGAAGAGCCTATTTCGTGCGTCCTGAGCGTCGTCTCGCAATTCGGGAGAATACACCCCCTTTCCGGCTCGATTGATGTCTTCACTCGCGCGGATGTACCGATGCATCATGACGTAAAGAATTTTTAGATACTTAACCGTTCGAAAATTCCCAATATTAGATCCAGTTCCTCCATCATGGCGACTACCCATCAATGCGACAATGAAACGCTGTGCCGCCTGCGAGCTTTGTTCTACACTTAGACAGGTCAGCCAGGCCTCAACGGCAAAGATGCCAGTCGCCGGCTCTGCATCAACCCACATGGCATACCAATAAGGGAGATCGGCCAAAATTTGACTGGTTGCGACCTTCTCTCTCGACAAGGAAGCCATTGTCTCTGCGTCGCTTCCACCACTTTTTAGAATTCGAAGAATGTGGCGCAATGCTTCACGACCTGGAATTTCATGTGTCCGCGCCCAAGCAAGCAACGGCTCAACGAGTTCCGGATGCAACCATTGTGCATAATAGGTCAAATCATGCAGAATGTAGTGCATCGGCTGATCAGACTTCGTATTAATAAGCTCCCAATAAAGCTCCGCCTGAATTGCGTTCATCACCTGTTTTGGAAAAACCCGATGCAAAGTCTCGAGCCAGCTTGGAAAACCGTTCAGCTCCCAAGTGATATAGCGCAGAGCGCGCTTTAGTTCCTGCTTACTGAAATGGCTAGGAAAGCGCGAGACTTCCCGAGCCTCGATATCAAGCCCTGCCATTGCAAAAATCAAAGAATAAGGAGTCGAACCCGTTTCAGCGCCTTCCGAGCGAAGTTTAGGCCTGTAAAGTCGCCAGTGAGCGACCGCCGCATCTCGAAAGGCCCGTGCAACATCTTTGCCGAAATCCTTGGTCAGCGATTGCCAGTTTATCCCCTGACCGTGGTCGGTTCGAAGACCACCACCCTCAAGTTCACCAAGCAACCAGTATTGATCGTTGCTAAAAACACCTGGCTTCAGACCGGGCGGATTACGAACGACATCTGGGTTTGCTTTTAGTCGTTCAATCCAGTTCAACCGATTCCTTTCCTGTTCCAAACGCTCTTTTTCCCTCTGACGTTTGTAATGTTTCTCTTGCCTCTGCCACTTGCGAGCTTCTTTGGAAACCTTCGGGTTCTGCAGTTGTTGAAGCCTGGTCTCCAACTCGGAATTACCAGCTACAGCTGAGATTAACTGGTCGACATGCTTCGACGGTTTTCCAGCCTCGGTGCAGATTCGATAGGCGAGCGAAAGAGCGACTAATTTATCGTCTTCGAGTGTTCGTTTCTCCATAAACTGGATGACTCGCGAAAAGCTATTTGAATCAAATGACCAATAATGTCCAGGCCACTGTATAGGCCAGTCGTCTTGCAAGGGTTCCCCGTTTTTCACCAGCCTTGCGGCACGTACGATCTCGATATTCTTCCAAAACAAATGGTCGTTCAATTCAGTCCATTTTGGAATATATTCGCCTAGTTTGTCCTCATAGCCGCCATTCTCTGCGCCTTTCCAGTATCGGGCCAAAGGGACTTTCAGCATAATGCCGATGGAAGCATCAGACAATGCTGAATCTAGGCGATTGGCGACTAACCTCTCCGCCGCATGTATCGCGGGCCCAAGCAGCCAAGTGAATTTCTCTGAGACGTGACATTCACCTCGTTCAATGTAGGGGGGACGATCAAGAATTTCATTGAACCCGCTAACCAATAAGTCGATTGGTTGTTCTGCATTGCCTTGGTTTTCGATAGGCAAGCGATCAATGAACTCATGAAGTGCCATCGTCAGCCCAGAAGTCGTGAAGCGTTCGCAAGAAGCGATCCTGCTAACGGACCCTAATAGCAATTTGACATTTATCGAATCCGCAGAGGAATGCCTCACAATTTCCGCGACTAAATCCCGAGGAATGTCGGTGGAAGCTGCCTGCAATAAACTCCAAAGACTCCATTTTTGTTCATCCGTCCCACAGGTCATCAATGCACGGGTAGAAACAACTCGCACACCACATCTCCGTTCAGAATCAGCCGCGATTTGAAGCAGGGACGACAGACAATTCGACATCCCTCCCTGCCAGACCAGTCTAGCTAAAAAGAAAATCGCGTCATCGCTATCCGTGTGCCGCTGGATAAGCTTGAACACATCGTCAGCCAGGTCGTGCTGTGCAATTCGGGCTATCGCACTATTGTCGCTTGATTTTCCATAATCCCGCTTGGAGGCGATACGTCCAACAATATCGGACAAGATCTCTTTCCGCATGCCTAGAGGCAACTCTGCCGGATCGCCACCCTCTACAACAATTCCAGGATCGATGGCCAAGGCCCGCCTCCGAACATTGTCATCAAACAAGATCAACCATGGTAAAATAGGACGCAATCGAGGAGAGACGATTTCCACACCATATTGTTCACGAAAAATAAGCGCTTCGACCAAGTGCCGCGAAGTTCCACTCTGCAGGAGCTCGAAAAACCACTCGGCGGCCAGCAACTCTCGCGTCTCCCGATGGCGGAAACGTACTGCGCCAAAGATCACGTCGTTGAAGATTGCGCGTTCGAGTAGAGCACGAACATCATTCGGATTCCAGTCTGGAAGGAGTCGATTTGCTTCGATTCCAAAGTCCTTGGGGGCGCCGTCGGGCACTCGAATGCCTGCTTCGCCCGTAAGAATCACTGCGGCAGCCAAGCGGCGTGCTCCGTCTCGCGCTTTTTTTAGCTCAAGTGGTTGTAGCCTTTCTCGGTCGGGATCGATTTCACCAAGTCTCTGATCAATAATGTGCCTCAGCAGCTTGAGCCGACCATCCAAAGTGCCGTCGGCTTTCCATTTTGAAATGATTGCCTCAAGGTCAAATGGCCGTTCAGCCAAGTCCGACAGATCCAGCCTCTCTATCTCAGTCCAGAGTCGTTCAAAATCGGACACTTCCCGAGCCTCCGCGAATATCCGAGCGCGGCTCTTGTCGAGAGGCTTCAGTATGAAAACCTGCAACGCACTGCGCTCCGACTTATTTCGCGCCACACCTTCCTCACCGGAGCTTTCCTGGTTTTCTGGCGCTGGTAGATAAAGCGCTTCGTCCATGTACGCCCGATCAGATCTCGGCTTCCAAGCATACGGCCGGGATGAAACAACAATGTGAGCTCTGTGAGCACTGGCCTTGATCCGATTCGAAAATGTCTGGATCGCTTTTCTGAAGGCCGCCGGATTCTTGAGTCGAGCTTCATCAACGGAATCGAGATAGAACCAAGCTTCATGACTCGAAACGAGCCAGTGGTCGAAACTTTGAGGATCGCCAACTTCAAAGGCTTTCTCGAAATCGAAGGTGATATCTTCTATTCGGATGAAAAAGGCTGACCGCCCACTTGCCACGCAATAGCGAGCACGCTGCTTCATTTCCTCGGTCTTGCCGGCTCCGGCCTCAGCGAGGATCACTGTTCGATATTCGTCTTCAATTTGGCTCCAGCTTTTTGATTTCGAATCACCCCAGATGTCTAAAAAATCCGCGTGCTCAGCTTCTTCCTGAGTCTTTGAGAGCGGTGAGAATTGTCGGTTGAGCTGGACGAAATCGGGATTCATTTTGAAATTTCGAAATGGGACGCTGAGGCTTTATGGATACTGTTAGGAAAGTTACTAATCCTCGGCTGCAAGCGGGTATTTAGGGGCTGAATCCACTCCGGTAAAGTAGGAGGCACTCTCAGCAAAAGCTCCGTCAAACTGACTTTTGTTTCCGGTCCGGTTCATGATTCAGTCGATGGATGAAACCCAATCGCCGACGACGACCATTTCCGGCGCTTCGTGGGGAGTGACGATGATGGGGTTGTAGTCGCGATTCAGGAGTGAGAAAGTTTGGTAGCTTTCAGTGTTCAGTTTTCAGGATAAAGAGGAAGCGTAATAGGCGCGAGGTCAGGCGGTGAGTCTGGTCAGCCTCCAACTCAGCCCTTCCCATTCCGGATGAAAGGCCGGATCTTTCGGGAGAAGGACGGATTTTCCTTCGAGTTCGTGAAGGTCCTTTTCGCCGTTCGAGCGGCGGGGGTCGATCAGCTTCGACACATGCCAGTGGAGATCCGGCCCCGGAGCGATGATGTCGCGGTCCATGGCCCAGTGGTGGTTCTTGCAGAGGGCGAGGCCGTTGGTGGGGTGGTCGTTGTGGGATTCCGAAAACGGGATGAGGTGGGCGGCGTCGATGAAGGAGACGTCATTTCCGGAAGACAGGCGGATACGGAGGCCGCAGGCGGCGCATTGATGGTCGTAGATCTCAAGGATCTTGCGCCGGAAGGCGGGGCTGCGACCGTATTCGAGGGGCTCGTCTGCGACGAGCGATAGTGGATTGGGGATCGGGGATGGTGGATGGGAAGAGAGCAAATGCGGGAAGTAGCGGCTCATGAGGGCCTCGCGCATGAGTTGCCGGTTGGCGGGGGTGGCGGTGAGATATTGGAAGCCATCGGTGAAGCGGGCGAAGACCTTGCCGATGTCGGACACGCGGATCTCGCGACGGATGGGCGTGGTGCCGTTGGCCTCGAAGGCCTGCCAGAATCCATCGCCCGCCAGATAGCGGAAGGGCAGATCGGGGTTGTTCTGGTCGTTGTGCTTTCTGACCAGCAAGAACCGGGCCGTGAAGCGGTCGCGCAGGGCCTGGCACCACGGGATATGCTCGGGAGTGGCGAGCCCTTCGTCGATCAGATCGAAGACGGCGAGCAGAAGCAGCGGCTTGTGCGGTCGCTCATGCGGACACCCCTCCTCCACCGGCGTGGTGCCGACGTGGAGGTCGTAGAGGCGTTCGATGGCGGCGGCAAGAAGCACGGGGCCAGAAAAGCGGAAGGGATGCGAGAGTGAAAGCGGGATCGTCCGGGGCACAAGAAAGCCCCGGTGTCGCGGAGGACGCCGGGGCTGGGGTGTTGGAGATGGCGGATGGTGTCGGGAGATCAGACCACCTTTTTCTTGGCGCGGGTGCCGGGGGACTTGCGCTCGGTCTTCTTGGTCAGGCCGAGGCCGGCGTATTGGTCGGAATTCTCGCCATACTGGGCTTTCACCTGGTTCTTGCCTTCCAGGATGACGTTGTGAAAGGCCCACTCGGCGGCGGTGGCGGCATCGCGCGCCGCGTCTGCCTCGTTCTGTTTCTGGGCCTCGGTGGCTTGGGCGGCCATCCCTCCTCCACCGGCGTGGTGTCGACTTGGAGGTCGTAGAGGCGTTCGATGGCGGAGGCGAAGAGCACGAGGGTGGGTGGAACATCGAACGTCGAACGTCCAACATTGAACATCGAAGGGGGGAGAATGACGAATGAGGAATTTCCAAATGACGAAGTCACCGATCCCCGATCCCTTCTCAGGCAGAAGACCCGGAGCGAGACGCGCCGGGGACGGACTGGAGCGGGACGCTCGCAGCCACGGGTCTCGGCGTCCGCCTCTACACCCTCAACTCTTCCCTCTCAACTCCTCTTGCTGACCCCTGACCCCTGACCGGGTTAAGCCGTTTCACTCGTCCGGAATCTCCGCTTCGACGAGCTTGGCGAGCAGGAAGAGCGATTCCTGCCAACCCAAATGACAGGCTTCCGCTGGTATCACGGCCGGGACGTTTTCCTGGGTGATGCTCAGTTCCGTGCCGCAGAAGACCTCACGCAGTTCGATGGTCACCCGGATCTCGCCGGGAAGATTGGGATCCTCGAAGCGGTCGGTATGGACGATGCGCTGGTTGGGAACCAGTTCGAGATAGGTGCCACCGAACGAGTGGCTGCTGCCGGTGGTGAAATTGGTGAAACTCATCCGGTAGGTGCCGCCCACCTGCGGATCGAGATGATGGACCTTCCCCGTGAATCCATTCGGCGGCAGCCACTTGACCTTGGCGTCGGCATCAAGGAAGGCGCGGTAGACCCGGTCGGGCGTCGCGCGCAGCACGCGGTGGAGGCGGATGGTGTGGTGGGATGGAGAGGTCATGGCTGGATCTGTTTCACGATCATGACGAATGGCACCGGTCCGGCAAGACTGCCAATCTCGAATCTTCATGGCGATGCCAGGTTCCCCTTGCCTTGCAATGCTCCCCCTCCACGACGACGGACCATGCTAACGCTTCGTCGCCGTGTCCGTGACTGAGTTGCTTCACAGGCATGACCTCGCCTATTGAAGCAAGTCTTCGGGCAAATCAAGTCGGGCCACCCCGATCCGATCATCCGCCATTCCATAATAGACATCAAAGCGATCCGGCATGCCGAGGTCGTCGCGCCGGTCGATCCCGGTGGGAAAGACGACATTGGGAACCCTCCCATATCGCTCGGTGGCAAGAAGCGGAGTCAGGACAGGCTGCGCCGAGCGATAGCGGATGATGCGTGGATGATCCTTGTCGAGCAGCATGTGTTTGATGTCGGTGGTGACCAACGGACGCTTCAGCAGCGGATTGTCGAGGAGGTAGATCTGCCCGACCGAGAGGTAATTGGCCGCCCTCCAGTAGGCGTCGATCTTGTGAAATAAATCAGGGGTGAGCGTGTTGAATTGCATGATCATTTTCAGGTTCGTCAGCCTCCAACCGCGACCTTTTCAGATGGCTCCAGAGTCAATCCCCGCTCATTGGTGAAATGGCTGCCAGCCTCGTATTGTTCCAACATTCATGATCTCTGACAGCGCAGGTAGGGTTAGACCCCATGGCGGCGGGTGCCGTTTCATCCGATGATTCGGAATGCCATGGGAATTCAATGACTGCCGAGATCAGCAAAAAAGAGGATGACTCCGTCATTCATCCTGCCCCCTGTGTCAACTGGCGGCGGGATGGCGCAGAGCTCGTCCTCGAGATCTCCGGGGATTGGAAACGCGACGGACCAGCGGTGAGTGTGACTGGAGCAGCGGATGCGGGCCTTCCCAAGAGTTATCAGATGGACAAACTTGGCACCTATGATTCCACGCTGCCGGCATTTCTCCTTTCCCTGATGCGATCCGCCCCGCAACCGGCGGATGCGAAGGACAAAAAGGTTCCCCCACTGGATGGCATGCCTGAAAGCCTCCGTGGTCTCCTGTCACTCGCCCTCGCAGTGCCTGAGGAAGCCGCCGGTCAAACCACACCGCACGATTCATCAGTCATCCGCAAGCTCGGAGGGGTCACGATGGAGATAGGGAAATCCATCCGCTCGCTGATCGACTTCACTGGCCAGACCGTTCTCTCCCTCGCTCGCTTCTTCACCGGAAAAGCCCGATTCCGACATGCTGACTTCTGGCTGATTCTCCAGCAATGCGGAGTCCAGGCGCTGCCAATCGTCTCGCTGATCAGTTTTCTCATCGGACTGATTCTTGCGTTCGTCGGCAATGTGCAGCTCACCAACTTCGGAGCCAACCTGTTCGTCGCGGATCTGGTCGGCATCGCCATGGTTCGTGAGATGGGCGTGGTGATGACCGCCATCATCATGAGTGG
>JAIYDT010000135.1 GCA_027487355.1 Verrucomicrobiaceae bacterium | reverse complement strand
TTCCTGATCCTGTTCGCGACGCTGCTTTTCCTGGTGCAGGGGCTGGTTGCCCGGATGGTGAAAAGGTCCGCAGCGGAGCCGAAGCCGGTGACCGTTCTCTGGCCGGCGATCCTCTTCCAGTTCCTCGTTTCGATCTACGGTGGCTTCTTCGGTGCAGGCATTGGGATCCTGATGCTGGCCACACTGGGCTTCGTCGGGCTGACCGATATCCATCGGATGAACGCGCTGAAAAACATCCTCGGCTCGCTCATCAACGTCGTCGCGGCGATCATGTTCATTGCCGGTGGGTTGGTCGATTGGCCGAAAGCGGGTGTGATGACGATTGGGGCCATCGCCGGCTATTTCCTCGGCTCCCACTACTCGCAGAAGATCCCGCAGGTCTGGGTGCGGCGGATCGTGTTGATGATCGGCTTCGCGATCTCGGCGATCACGTTCTACCGGCAGTTCCGGTCATGAACGAAGCCACTGCCATCGACCCGGAGCTGGCCAGGACCCAGCGCTATCTTCCATGGGTCGTGGCGGTGGCCTTGTTCATGCAGCAGCTCGACAGCACCATCGTCAACACGGCGGTGCCGACCATGGCGCTTTCGCTCGGGGTGGAGTCGCTGAGTTTGAAATCGGTGCTCACCAGTTATACAATCGCCATCGCGGTCTTCATCCCGATGAGCGGCTGGTTGGCGGATCGCTTCGGAACCAAGCGGGTCTTCGGCCTGGCGGTGTTGACCTTCACGCTCGGTTCCCTGGCCTGCGGGCTTTCGATGAATGTGCCGATGCTGGTGATTTCCCGCATCCTTCAAGGCATCGGCGCGGCCTTCATGATGCCAGTGGGACGGATCGCGCTGCTGCGGACCTTTCCGAAATCCGGGATTCTTAGGGCGATGAACTTCGTGATCATCCCCGCGCTGTTAGGTCCGCTGCTCGGGCCTCTGGTGGGTGGGCTGATCGTCCACTGGCTGCCGTGGCGGATGATCTTCCTGATCAACCTGCCGTTCGGACTCCTGGGCCTCTGGATGGTCGGTCGGCACATGCCCGACCATCGTGGCATGAACCGCCAAGCGCTGGATCTTCCCGGTTTCCTGCTGTTTGGATCCGGCATCGCCCTGCTTTCGTGGGTGCTGGAAATCTTCGGCGAACACCGCACGAATCCCTCCTTGATCGTTGTGTCCGGATCGGCATCGCTGTTGCTGCTCGCAGGCTATGCGTGGCATGCACGACGGGCGATGTCTCCGCTGCTCGCGGTCGGGCTTCTCCAGCATCGCACCTTCCGCATCTCGGTCATCGGCGGCTTCGTCACGCGGCTGGGCATCAGCGGAATGCCTTTCCTGCTGCCGCTGCTCTATCAACTTGGGATGGGCTTTTCTCCATGGCAGGCCGGGTTGCTCGTGATGCCTCAAGCGATCGCCGCCATCTCGATGAAATTGCTGGTGGGACGGATTCTGGAAAAGCTCGGTCATCGGCGCGTGCTGCTGTTCAACACCGTGCTGATCGGCCTGATGATAGCGGCATTTTCACAGGTCGGACCCGGAACGCCGGTCTGGGTGATCCTGCTTTTCAGTCTGGCCCAGGGCTCGGTCTCTGCGCTTCAGTTTACCGCGATGAATTCACTGGCCTACTCGGACACCTCCGATGCCGAGGCCAGCGACGCCAGCACGCTCGCGAGCACCGCCCAGCAACTTTCGATCAGCTTCGGCATCGCATTCGCGTCGCTGGTGACGGCTGCGTTTCTCGGTGGAATCAACCGCTCCGATGCCGTGACGCTGGTGCCTGCGCTCCATCGGGCCTATCTGCTCCTGGGCGGCGTGACGCTTGCCAGTTCCTTCACCTTCCTCATGTTGAAAAGGACTGATGGTGCGAATGTCAGCGGCCATCAGGAAGCCGAAGGCTCTTGAGAAGCAACCGGGTCAGGCCACCTCGGTGACCAACAGGACCGGGGACTCCAGGGCATCCCCCATCCGCATGCCGATCAGACGCTGATACATCGGGCTTTCCGGAGTCAGCACGGTCAGTTCGCTGCCGAGATGGTCCAGCGTCATGCCGCCACCCACCGGAGCCAGCAGGAAAAAGGCGGTCTCGCCATTCAGGTCCACCTCGACCAGGGCCCCGGCATCGATTGGGTCCTCGACCCCGAACTCCGGCAGCACCAGCGTTTCGAAAATCCGCACCGCCTCGGCGAGTTCCTCGACCTGCCGAGCCTGACCTTTGGCGAGATAGGAGGCTTCCAGATTCCGGGTGTCATACTTGCTCTCGGCCTTGCTGCCCGGATCGGTGGCGGCGGCATGCGCATCCTTCGCGGCTCCGGTCAATCGATCAAAGTGCGCCCGCAGTTCCGCGCGGATGCGTTCGACGAGTTCCGATTTCAAGGACATGGGCCGCTCATGAAGCACCGGCAGGAGACAAACATCAAGACTCCTCTTTGCGACGATTTTCCTGACATCCGGATCATCGAGCGGGAAGTTATGAACAGTTGTGCACCACTTATTCACAACGCTGGAGTTTGTTCATCGGTCGACCCGTCTTCCTTCGGATCAGGCAAAAAATTCGAGTTCGTTAATCATTCTCCGGCCCGATCTGTTAGTCGAAATCGAGCTGCATCAATCGTTTCACAAGGTCCTTGAATCGTTCGTTTGACACCCGCTCGGTCCTCCCCTTACCAAGGCGCTTCATGGATCGCACGATTGTCCCCGAGAGTGGTGCCAAGCTTCGTCTGGTGGAGGCCGCAGAAGAACTTTTCGCCGAGCGCGGTTTTGAGGCCGTTTCGGTGCGCGACATCACCAAGCGCGCGGGGATGAACATCGCATCGGTCAACTACCACTTCGGCAGCCGCGACGGTTTGGTGGCGGGAGTCATGACCCGCTACATCACGCCCATCAACGAGGAGCGCCTGGCTCGAATCGAGGCTTTGGAACGTCGCTTTTCGGGAAAGCCGGTGCCCTTGGAAGAGATTCTCGACGCCTTCATTCGTCCGCTGGCCACGCAGGTGAGAAAATCCGAGATGTCCGAGCGACTGTTCCTCAAGCTGGTCGGCCGGATGTTCGGCGAGCAGGCCGCTGCGATGCCGCCGGTGGTGGTGGAGCAGTTCAAGGTGGTCGTAACGCGTTTCCTGAAGGCCCTTTCGAAGGCGCTTCCGGATCTGGCATCCGATGAAATCCTGTGGCGCATGCATTTCGTGATCGGGGGCCTGGTGCACGCCATGGCTCAGGACGAAGTGTTGCAGCGCATCACCCAGGGGGCATCCGGAAATCCGACGGTCGAGGCAACCCTCAGCCGGTTCAGCCGCTTTGCCATTGCGGGTCTTCGCAATGGCCTGAACGAGGAGGTCGAGCTTGTGGAGGAGGTGGAGGACAGTCCTCAGGCGACCTTCAATTTCTAACAGGAACGAAGCCTTTTAGTCCTCGATCGGTCCTTTCTCGAAATCAGAGGGCGTGACCCAGCCGTGGTTGAGCTTCTCGCCCTTCAGGTATCGCTCGTAGAAGTGGACACTTTTCGGGTCTGCATATGGAAAGAGATCGAACAGCTCTCCATGTCCTTCCATGCGTGGATCCTGCTGTTTCCGGAGTTCCCCGGTCATGCGGTTGAGCAGCGCCTCGCGTTTCTGAGCTGAGGCAGGATCGAGCACGAGATTGTTGATGCAGTCCGGGTCAGTACGAAGGTTGTAGTATTCTTCGGCCGGTCGCTTGCCGAAACAGAGCTTCCAGAATCGATCAGTGGGATCCTTTCGATGAGCATCGAGGATGAAGGTCTTGGTCGCGCCTCCATCGACATTCAGGTAGCCGGTTTCCGGATTGCCGGCAGGCCAGCGATCGGGCTCAAAGTTTCGGAGGTAGAGCTCGCTGCGCGTCACAATTCCACGGATCGGATAGCCGACGTCACCCGGTCGGCCGACGTCGTGGCGTTCCATGCCGATGAGGACATGGTCGCGTGCGGGGTCAATCAGTCCGGACTTTCCTGACTTGAAAAGGGGCACCAGGCTGCGCCCGGGGGAGTCGGCCATGCCGGTTTCCTGCCAGGTGAGCCCGGCGAGTTCGATGAGGGTGGGGGCGAGATCGATGAAACTGACAAGGTCCTCCACGCTGTGACCGCTGCCGACGATACCGCCTTTCCACATTGCGACGAAGGGAACGTGGTTCGAGCATTCGTAGGCACTGCCTTTGCCTCGTGGAAACGGCATGCCGTGATCGGAGGTGACGATGACGAGGGTGTTGTCGAGCAGTCCGCGTTTGTCCAGAGAGGCGAGCATGCGGCCGAGGTGGCGGTCGAAGTGCTCGATCTCAAAGCCATAGTCGAGCAGGTCGCTGCGGATGGTTTCGTTGTCCGGCCAGAACGCGGGGACGTGCTTGATCTCCGAGGGCTGGTGGCCGCCTTTCTTGATCCCCGAGCCGAACTCGTAGCCGCGATGGGGCTCGAGTGCGCCATACCAGAAGGCCCAGGGGTTTCCCTCGGGGGCGGAGTCGAGGAAGTCATCGAAGTTCGCGGCGTAGTCGATATTGGAAATGCCGGTTGTGGGTGGATCCGCCACGCGGGCGTCGTAGGACTGGCCGATCAGGGCGCGGTTCTTTCCTGCGGCATCCTTCGCGAATCCGGGGCCCCAGCCCTTGCAGGTCTGGCCGACCTTCCAGCCATGTTCGGCGAGGGCTTCGCCCCAGGATTTGAACTCCAGCGGCATGTTGCACCAGTGATTGGCGGCCTCCTTGAGTTGCCAGGAGTTCCGGCCTGTTAGAATGCAGGAACGGGACGGCGTGCACTTGGCGTTTGGCGTGTAAACGTTCTCGAATCGGATGCCTTCGCGCGCGACACGATCCACATTCGGGGTGCTGACCCAGCTGGTGCCATAGGTGCCTGCGTGGACACCCCAGTCATCAGCAATGGCGAAGAGGATGTTCGGTGGTTTCGCGGTAGCGGCGGACAGACAGACGGCCAGGAGGAAAAGGAAGTGGATCAGCGAGGACATGGGGGATCTTATTCCACGGTGGCGCGCTGGCTAACAGCTCGGAAAAGGCCGCGGTAGCGTTCCGGCGGTTCACCGCCGTCGATCATGACAACGACCGGGCGAGAGCTGCCAGGGAGCGATTGCCGGGCGACGTATTCGAGAAATGGCCCGTCCGTGCTGTAACTGTTGCCGAAGGCGGAGAGGACGACGATTCGGTTGCCAGGTTCCGCCGCGTGGAGCGCCGCCACAATTTGAAGAAGCTTCTGCAGTTTTCCCTCACCGTATGTAACCGGAAACAAGACGTCGGTCGTGACCCGCCCATCAGCGTCGAGGCGTTGTTCGATGCCATGCATGCGCTCGACTGGAAGTCCGAGCGTTCCGGCCGCTGCGTCCACAAACATGTCGGAGCTTGCGGAAATCACGTAGTTTGACACGCCGGCACTCTCGAGCCCCCGGAGCACATGCATCGAGGCGGAGAAGTAGTGTTTGGCGAAAGTTTCGCGAAAGTGCCGCGAGGCGGTATCACGGACATCAGCGGCTTTCGCCCCGTGCAGCATTTGAGTGATGTATGGGTAAGAGAGCCAATGGCCAACGCGCTTGTCCAGCGTCTGATAGTCGTCCCAAAAGCGGGCGAATGCATCCGGGCTGGCCGGATACTGTTGCGAGAAGCCTCGTTCGATGGAAATCTGCGCGAGGCCCTGGTAGATCACGGCGCCGCCCTCTTGGAGCCCTTCAGAGCAGTCTCCCCGAAGGATCGTCCCGTCAAAGTCCCAGAAAGCGATGAATTGGGTCTTCTTTGCAGAAGGGTGTTCGGCGGCGAGAACGGAGTCGCGGGCGGCAAGGACATCGCGCAACACTTCAGCGGCATGGGGTTCGGGTGGAGCGGCGAGTAGAATGCCCGTCGCTATGGCGAACATGGCAGACAATAGGGCGGATGAGGGTGAAAGGCGCATGAACCGGTGAAGGAGAAGAAATAGGGAGACGTCGTATGGAGGCGAATTGATTCTACAACCGTCAGTTACACGGTGACGTCAGTGTCGGCAAGGATGCTGGTTCATTCGGGCAGTGGATCAGTTTGAACTGACCTTGAGCCGGATGAAACGGTGCGGTGACGAAGCGGTTGTCAGGTTGTCGCGGACCCGTAGCTCGCTGGCGGTTTCGCTTTCAACGGTGGTCTGGGTGCCGCTCCACGAGGGCACTGTCAGGTCGGAGCTGACTTCGACTTGATAGACCAGGTTGGTGGCGGCCGTGTTTTTAGGGATGGTGAGGCGGAGATGCTTGTCGGTGCCCACGGTTACCAGGTCGTAAATGATCGGACTGGAGTTGGCTTGGAGCGGATGAGTATTGAGCGCGTATTCGAGGAGGTTGGATAAACCGTCGTTGTCCGCATCGTCGCCGGGCGCGTTGTTACCGGGGTCCGCATTTCCGAACATGGTGATCTCCCATGCATCGAGGATGCCGTTGGCATTGGCGTCCGGGTTGGTCAGTTGGAAATTCGCGGAGGCGGATAGGTTCGCGGTGATGTTGGTGTCCGTGCGGGGATTGGTGATGCTGCCGTCGCTCCAGTTCACAAATTGGTAGCCAGAACTCGGAACCGCAGTGACGGCGCTGCCGTTGGAACCGTGATCAACGGTCTGCGAGGTGGGACCGGTGAGTGAACCGTTTGAACCAGCAGCGTAGGTCAGCGTATAGGTGATGATCTCGAAGTTGGCTGTGACTGCGAGATTTGCGGTGATGCCGGTATCCGTGCGTGGATTGGCAGTGCTGCTGTCACTCCAGTTGATGAAACGGTAACCCGTGGCTGGCACGGCGGTGACGGCAGTGGCGTTGGAGCCGTGGTCAATGGTTTGAGGCGTGGTGCCAGTGAGCGTTCCGTTAGATCCTGCGGTGTAGCTCAACGAGTAGGTGTTGATGGCGAAGTTCGCGGTTACCGAGAGGTTTGCCGTGACGTTGGTATCGGTGCGTGGGTTCGCCGTGTTGCCATCACTCCAATCGACGAAGTGATAACCGACCTCTGGAACAGCGGTGATGGCGGTTCCGTTGGATGCGTGGTCGACGGTTTGGGAGGCAGTTCCTGTGAGCAATCCGTTGGGGCCAGCGGTGTAGTTCAGTGTGTAAGTGTTGATCGCGAAATTCGCGGTGACGGTTTTCTCTGCATCCACTGTGACAGTAGTCGAGGGAAGAAGCGGATTGGCAATGCCGCTTCCACTCCAGTTCACGAAATGCCATCCGAAAGCAGGTGTGGCGCTGATGGGCTGTGTGCTGCCTTGGAGGAGAACACCGGAGCCAGTGACGGAACCGCCTTGCGGGGGATCGGCGGCTACTGTTAGAGCACGTTGAGGAATGGGATTCACCACGATGCTGAGGTCATCGAAAGTTTTCACTTGGCCATCATTCGCGATAAGCCGGAGTTGATAGGTTCCATCCGAGGAGAAAGAAGCGGAAGTGCTGGCGAATGCTGGATTGGTGAAGGAGACGCTTCCGGGACCCGAAAGCTTCTCCCAGATCACGGTTACCGCCGAAGGAATCGGCAGACCATCGTCGGTTGCCGATCCGCTGAGCGTGGCGCTGGAGGGAAGTGTGATGATTTGATCGGAACCCGCATTCGTGGCAGGACCGATGTTTGGATTCAAGAGGGCGACGTTGGTGAAGGTCCCTGTTCCGGTCGATCCAGTGCGATCCGGAGACCAGCAAAGACCGACGTGAATGGTACCGCTCATGGTGAAGGTGCCGGCTTGGGTCCAAGTCGAGCCATCTGAGCCGTAATAACCTGTCAGTTGGCTCCCGACACGGCTCAAGCGCACCCATCGTGTACCGGTGAATGAGGTGGTGACATTGCTGACGGTGTTTGCCGCATTGGTCGAGGCGCGTGTGATCCAGGATGCAGTGAAGGTGCTGCCTGTCGTGTTGAATCCCACATAAGCCGACACGGCACCCGAGGAGACAGCATCCGCCCTTGCGATCAGTCCGAGGCGTTCGGTGCTGGTGTTCGACAAATCCGTTCCGGAAACCTGGCTGATGAGGTCGAAGTCACCCGAGAAAAACTGAGCATAGGTTTGAAAACTGTCGCTGGTGCCGCCGGAGTCGAGTCCTGCGCTGCGGCCTGCCATGGTATAAGTATTTCCACTGGAGCTGTTGGTATTGTTCGATACAGATCCGATATTGGAATAGCTCGGGCTCCATGTAGGATTGCTTGCTCCGACGATGACGGTGAGGTCGCGGGTGAAGTGGTTGAAGCCATCGTCGGCATCGAGCCGCAGCACGTAGGTGCCGATGGTGGAAAATGTAGCGGTGGTATCAGCTGCCGCAGTATTCCCAAAAGTGACAGTGCCGGGCCCGCTGATTTGAGACCACGTGAGAATGGGGCTTTGACCAGTGCCATTGTTGCTGACAGTGGTTTCAATGACGAGACCCACGAGGCCGGGGATCCGGACGATATCCGCAGCGGGGCTGTCCAGAGTGATCGTGGTGGGAACTGGCACGATGGTGAAATTCAACACCGCATCATCGAAGAGCCCGCCTCCGTCGGTGGCGCGGATGTTGAAGGTATTGAGCCCCACATCACTCGCGGTTGGCGTGCCGGACAGGGTCCCATCGGACGCGATGGTGAGCCAGGCCGGGCCGGAAGTTTTGGTATAGGTGATCGTTTCTCCGAGGCTGTCCGTGGAACTGCCCGCCAAGGTTCCGGTGTAAGGATTGCCTGCCGTGCTGGTAGGCCGGGTGATCGGATCCGTCGTGAAAACCGGCGCTTGGTTGGTGACTGGAACACCTCCGAGCGTATAGACCTCCAAGGCGCTCAGAGCCCTGTCGTAAACCCGGACCTCATCGATTTGGCCAGTGAACCAGTTGCCACTGGAATCCCAGGTGGCGGTTCCGATATTGAATCCGGATGCCGTCGAGGAACCATAGCTGTTGGCGACATAACTTCCTCCGCTGGCGGCGAGCAGGCCATTGATATAGATCGTGAGGGAAAATCCATCGCCAACGCAGGTGACGTGAACCCATTGGTTGGGAGCGGGAAGCGGAACGGAAAGACTCCCGCCTCCGGATGTGAACAAAGACAGGTTGGTTCCATTGATGCCGAACTCCACGACATCGTTTTGTCCCCAAAGCGCCACACGGTTTCCTGTGGTGAGCGGAGAACGATACCAACCCGCCATGGTGAACGAGGCCCGATTGCTGAGCATCGGAACTCCGGTTGTCACGCCGTCGTTGATGCCATCGAAGGAGATGGCATTTCCATCGGCACCTGCTGTGCGCGTTGGCGAACCTACGACCGTTCCCGGATTGGTTCCCATGGTGCTGGCGGCGAGCGTGCCACTGGTTTCATCGAGTTTCCAATGTGCAAGAAGTCCGTTGGAGGGATCGGGCGGTGCGACGCTTGTCGCAGTGGTGAAAGACCAAATTTTTCCGGCGACGAGGCTGTTAGGATTTACGCTGTCGATCCGCCAGTAGTAGGTGGTGTTGGGAAGTCCTTGGAGATTCCAAGCTGAAAGCGGAGTGCTGCCCTTATACTCCGGCGAGGCCGTGGTGGCGGCGGCGACGGTGGCAGCGTTGGTTCCTACGAAGACCTGGTGCTGGGTGGTCTGAGGATCGGCCTGCCAACTAAGCGTGGTATATTCAACTCCGGCGGCGGTATTGAATGGAGTTGGCGTTTCCGCCGGACCGCCGTTCACCAGAGCAAGGAGTTCAGCCTGATTCAAGGCCCGCCGGAACAATCGGACATCATCCATGGCTCCAACAAATCTTCGGGACGAGGAAAGTGTATCGCGCCCGAGATGAATGAGACCGGATGTCATGTCCGGATTGTGCGTGCCCGTGTTCACTGCCGAACTCAGCGTGGCGCCGTCGTGCATGTAAATGGTGGCCTTGGTCGGCTCCACGACCAGAGCGACCATCACCCATTGATCGGCAGGTGGAATGAGGCCGGAGTTCCAATTGAAGAAATTGTTATTCCATGTGTAGCGCAGTTCGTTGGCAGTTCCAAAATGAAGACCAGCGGCACTGGTGCCACGATTGAAAACAATGCCTGCATTCGCCGCTTGAGTGAGGGTGGACGGACGTTTGATCCATCCGGTAATGGTGGAGGAACTGCTGCCCAGAGTGGTTCGGACGATTGGAACCTGATAGGACGAAGTGCTGAGATTGGTCGCTTTGCCAAATCGGCCCGCCACGTTGCTGCCAATGTTTTCAGATGGCAGCCCAGTTCCCATGGGCGAAGAATCAGCGAATTCCGCGCCTGACGTTTCATCCAGGCGCCACCAACCGACAAACGATGTGTCAGTAGGATTCACATCAACCGTGACAAGACCGGTGGAGGTTTGGCCGGAGGAATCGGTAACCTTGTAGTAAAACCAATCGAAGCCCACGAAGTCGGCGCGGGGTGTGTAAACCAATTGGGCGGATGCTCCACTACCAGTTTGGGTGATTGCGCCACCTCTGTTGGACACTGCATCAAACGAGGCAATCCCCGTGATGGCATGACCATTCGCGTCATGATCGTTCGCCATGACAGAAATGGTCGCTTGGGTCGTGCCGGGGCGATTGATCACCGCCGAGTCAAGGCAGGCATAGGGTGGAATGTTGATGGCGGTGAAGGTGCCTTCGTTGTCATACTGGGCGATGACCGAGTCCCGATAGTTCAGCATGATCTCAAGCTCCGAGGTGCTGAGGCGGGCGTAGCCATTGTTGTCCCGGCCATTGATGGTTTCACCTTCGGGACCGCCGCCATCGCCGTGTTCAACGTCCATGTTGTGGGCGAGTTCGTGACGGAGAAAGACCCAGAAATTCCCGTCATTTTCGGAGGGCTGCACCGTATATCCCCAAGGGGTTCCGATGCCGGGTCCATAGGAAAGTCCACCCATGGCGCGTCCGGCAAGGGCCACAAAATCCCGGTTGGCGGTGGCGTGATTGGCAAGCCATTCGGTCTTCAAGGCGGGAAGCGTGGAATTGGAGCTCATCCCCTTGAGCGGATCGACGGCGGCACTGGTGCGGATCACCACCCGGGCGAGATGAGGACGCAGCAATGCATTGCTCATGTAGAGTGCACGCAAGACCGTGATGGTGTATTCCACACCTTCGAAGCTCTTTGCGACGCTGCTGCCGGTGGCGGTATAGGAGTCCGAATTCACATCGGCTGCGATATCGAAGCCATAAGTTGTGGTCCCTGCTTGACCCGGCGTGAGTTCGACGGAGGGGAAACCAAAATTTGGTCGGGCTTTGTCATAGCGGGTCGAGGTGACCGCACTGCCGAGCGTGTGCCAGGTGCCGCCGCGATCGAAAATCACCGCTCCCCAAAAAGTACCATCGTCCTTGAGGATGCCCGCTGAGATTGCGCCTGGAAATTCATCGACCGTGCCCAGATACGAGCGCTCCGCCACCGGGGTGACCGGGTCGTAGGTGCCGGAGGCATTTTGCGAGAGGACTTCGAAATACTGTCCGCGCAGGTCGAGTCGGGTGAGGCGCATGGTCGCCGTCTGTCCCTGATAGGTGACAGCCTGGGTGAGGGTGTCAGGTGCAGCGAGGGCGAGAAGAGGAAGAAGTGCGAGGAAGAAGGCGAAGAGTCCTGCGAGGCGGGGATTCATGGAAAGGATGGGTTTTGGAAGCGAATCGAGGTGGGTTTGGGACTGGAAGCGGCGAGGCCACTTTTCTGTCATGAGGCGAAAAAAATACGGGCGACCGGGCCCACAGGTTGGAACGCCACCAACACTGGAGTCCGGCCGCCCGCTGAGGCGTTTCCAATCCTCAAGGAGTCGTGACCTTGATCCGGGCGAAGCGCGCCGGATCTCCGGTCGGAACCGTGTATTCCACCGAGGTGCCGTTATCGACGACGCCGCTGGTGGCGGTGGTCCATGTGGTCAGGTCCACCGAAGTCTGAATGACATAGGTGGCGACAGCGGCGGGATCCTTTGGCCAGGTGACCTTGCCGTCGATGAGGGCCGGGGTGGGGGTGAAGGTCGCTCCGGTCTGGCCCATGAAGTATTCCACGCCGTTCAAGACTCCGTCGCCGTCGGTGTCGACATTGGCAGGGTCGTTGTTGGCGTTCAGGGAGGCCCAGGTGGAGTAGCCTGCGGCGGAAGCGACCGTGAGTGTGACCTTCGAGGAGTCGGTGTAGCTGATCGTGAACGAATTTCCCCCGACCGTGAAGCTGGCACCCTGGGCGAGTCCATTGAAGGTTCCCGTCAGGCTGCCTCCGGTGTAGTCGATCAGGGTAAGCTTGGTGCCGGCAGTGAGCGTGGCCGAACCAAGGTCGGTCACGCTCAAGGTGGCACCCTGAAGGTCCACGGCTCCGGTGACGAGGAGGAGGTCCGAGGTCGTGGTGGAACTGTTGATTTCTGCAGCCAAAGTCGCCCCTGAAACGAGGGTGGCGGCGGAGCTGGAGAAGCTGCCGATGCCCGCGCCCGGTGCGAGAGTGCCTCCTGAGTTCACCGTGAGCGCGGAGGCGGAGGCTCCGATCCCACCAAGCGTGCCGCCGTTCACCGTGGTCGCACCCGTGTAGGTGTTGGCCGCAGAAAGGATCAGTGTTCCCGTTCCCGCCTTGGCCAGTTTCCCGGTGCCGCTGAGAACCCCGGCAAGGGTGATATTTCCTCCCGTGGTATCTACGGTGGTTGCGGTCACTGTCTCCGTGAGCACGGCTGGAACGGAGGAACTCCAAGCAGCCGAGGCGGCGAGAGTGGTGGCTCCAAGGTTGGTTGCGATCGTGTTTGCGCCGCTGGAGGTCAGCCCCCCGGCTCCGAGGGTCAGGGTGCCGCCAGTGGCGTTGAGGGTTCCGGAGTTCAGCGCGACCGTTGGAACCGTCAAGGTTCCGCCACTGAGGTTGAGCGTGGCATCGTTGCCTGCCGTGCCTGCGGCCCCGCTGCCGCCGTTGGCTGCTAGGGTGAGGGGACTGGTCAAGGTGGTGCTGCCTGCGGTCTGGCTGAAGGTCCCGCCTTTGTTGCTCGCGGTGTTGGCGGTCGAACTGCTGTTCAGGGTGAGCGAACCGGCAGTCACCGTCCCCGCATTGGAGAAGGTGCTGCCGGCGGTCAACATTCCGCCAGCGAGGGCATTTCCCTGACCGTTGACGGTGATTGCGCCAGTTCCCAGGTTCACCG
This sequence comes from Verrucomicrobiaceae bacterium, assembly GCA_027487355.1. GTDB lineage: Bacteria > Verrucomicrobiota > Verrucomicrobiia > Verrucomicrobiales > Akkermansiaceae > Luteolibacter. The sequence continues at coordinate 1,566 of JAIYDT010000135.1, read as the reverse complement.
TGCTGTTCAGGTAGTTGAAGAATTCCCCCCCCTTGGCGAGGCTTGCAGCATCGTTGCGGAAGCTGCTGCCGAGGGTGAGGGATGCTGCGTTGAGAACTCCTGGAGTGCTCCCTGCGACATTGCCATTGTAGAAAATGCCAGAGTTCGCGGCGGTGCCGCTACCGCCGTATCCATTGACCGTGACAGCTCCCGGAGTGGTCACGCTCCCACGGTTCTCAAATCGGGCATCCCATTGCCCTTGAACGGTGACACTGCTGGTGCCGTTGATGACCCCGCCAGCCGCCAACAGGAAGCGGTCGATGTTGACGATGGTGGTGCCGGTGTAGGTGTTGTTCGTTCCCGAAATGGAAGAGGCTCCGAAGGTGGAGATATCCTTGGTCACGTTTCCTGGTCCGCTGATGTTTCCGGATGCAGACCCACTCCGCAGGACCAGGGAGGTGCCGGAGGCTAGGGTGTAGCCGCTTGATGCATTGGTTCCGTTGAGCAGGAGCGAACCCGTGGTCACCGTGGTGGGGCCGGTGTAGGTATTGTTGCCAAAGAAGCGAACCTGGGCGGACGCGGATTCAATGGTGACCGGACCGCTGCCTGAAATCACCCCGTTCAGATTTAGGTTCTTGCCGCCCCATACAGCGCTGAAGGTTGCTCCGCCGGTGTCGACGGAAACCGTGCCGTTAACGTTGTAGACGCCGTCTTCGTCATGAAGGCGACCGCCGTTGATGACAAAGTTGTTGGCGATGTCGTGAGTCTGTGAGTTCTGGATCCAGAGGCGGACCCGTGCCCCGGAGTTGATGGTCACGGTTCCGGTTCCAAGCGCTGCGGGAGAGCAGGTGAAATTGCCGGTTCCACCCGAACCCAGAGAGAGCGTGCCGCCGTTGACGGTGGTGCCTCCCGTATAGGTTCCGGGGGAGAAGCTGTTGGCCAGGGTCAGGATGCCTGATCCGTTTTTCACGACCGAGGCCGTGGTGGGGGAGCTGCCACCGAGAGTCGTGTTGAAACTCACGTTGTTGGAACCCGTGTCGAAGGTCGCAGCTTTGCCATTCACCAGTGCGAGGCGACGGGAGATGTCCTGCGTGTTGGTTCCGCCCCAGCTCAGTGTGCCCCCGTCCATGGTGATGTCACCATAGGTTCCGAGCGCTCCATTGACGAACGACAGGGTCCCTGCGCTGATTGTCGTTCCGCCTGTGTAGCTGTTGGTGTTGGTCAAGGTGACAAGCCCGGTGCCTGTCTTCAAGAGCGAGGTGCCCCCGGTGATCTCATTGGCATTGGCGGTCGTGTTGACCGGGACGAAAGTGTAATCGACGGTGGAGTTGTTGAAAGTCACGCTCGCTGGGGTCAGCTTGCCCACCACGAAGATGCTGCCTGCGACGGCAGCGGTGTCGTCGAAGACCACCGAGTCACCGACACCGAACTTCTTGTCGCCCTCAAGCCAGTTCTCGGTGGAAAGGGCGTCCCAGTCCGGCAGTCCGGCGTTTCCTTCCCAGGTGCGGGTGCCGGTTTCCAGGGAAAGGGTGATCTTGGAGTTCACGGTATCGTCGGCAAGCACGCCCGAGCGGATCCCGGTCGGCA
>JAIYDT010000447.1 GCA_027487355.1 Verrucomicrobiaceae bacterium | reverse complement strand
GTGAATTTCGCGGTTTGTAATCTCAGGATTCAGGCTGATTCCTCGAAGCGCAAAAAGGGCGGATGGTTTTCACCACCCGCCCTGATCATGTGAGCAACCAAACCCAGGGAAGGATCACCAGATCACCTTGGCTCCGAGGATGGCGTTGAAGCCTGGTTCATTCTGGCCGGAGCCGTGGGCGCGATAGGTTTCACCGTTCAGGTTCTCAAGTCCGCAGGTGAGTTCCAGATTGTTGGTGGCCTGCCAGCCGCTGTAGAGCGAGGTGACGATGTAGCCCGGTGTGCCGCCGGTGGGGATGCGCTGGTTGTCCGCAGCCTGGTCGGCTGCCGTGATGCGGTCCTCGGTGGCGGCGGCGAGCACGCGGCCCTCGACCCAGACTTTTTTCCCGGGAGCGGTCCAGCGCAGGGCGACGGAGCCGCTGAGGGGCAGCGAGCGGGTGTTCGGCTTGTCGATCTGCGGGCCTCCAATGAAGGTGGAGGTGGTGGTGCGGCCCTCCTGCCAGGCGGCGAAGCCGGAGAGGGTCCACTGGTCGTCGATCTTCCAGGCTCCTTCGAACTCGGCACCGTAGATGAAGCCGTTGCCGTTGTTGGTCGAGACGGTGGTGGTGCTCCCCAAGGTGGCGGGCACGCCGACGATCAGGTCATTCACGTCGGTGTAGAAGATGGCGGCGTTGAAGGAGGTTTTCCCGGTCGTGTGGCGGGTTCCGATTTCATAGGTGAGGTATTGCTCGGGTGAGACGTCGACCGAGCCAAGGCCGGTGGTGCTGGCCAGCGAGGTCCGGTTTCCGGAGAGGTCATCGAGGTTCGGGGCGCGGAAGGCCTGGGAAATGCCGCCGTAGAGGCTCCAGGCGTCGGTCAGGTGATAGAGTCCGCGAAAGGATCCGGTGAGGTCGTCCCAGTCCTGAGTGGTGCTGGGCTGGGCGACGTTGGTGGCATTGTAGAAGCGACCAAGCGTGGCCTGGGCGTAGGTGTAGCGGGCACCACCGGTTAGCTCGAACTTGTCGATCGGCTTCCAGACATATTGAGCGAAGGCGCCGAAGAGATCGTAGCTCGAATCGTCGGCGATGGGCAGGCTTTCGCGGTTGTTGGTGTTGGCGAGATTGCGCTGGTAGCCGGAGGACTCGACGGAGTCGTTGTAGTAGTCGAAGCCATAGACGAGGGTGCCGGGTCCGACGGGGGATTCGAGGGTCAGGTCGATGCCGGTGGTCTGGGTGGTGATGTTGGATCCGCGGATGGGGCGGGTTCCCGGGGCGGGATCGCCGATGCGGTTTTGGAACTCGCTGTCGTCGGTCCTCTGCCAGGAGAGCGTGGCGCTCCAGCGTTTGATGAAGGCATCGGCCACGGGATTCTCCCCGGCGTAGCGGAGGAAAGTGAGCGAGTGTTCCTGGTCATTGATGTTCGCCGCCCATCTGCCGGGTGCGGCGAGGTGGCCGTCCTCATACCAGCCGGGATTGAAGCGGGTGCGGTGCCAACGCCAGACGTCGTCCTGGTTGAGATAGTAGCTGGCAAAAGTGAGGGTGGAGTCCGGAGTGACGGCCCAATCGAAGCGGAGGTCGATGTCCTGTTCCGGGTAGCCGGTGTTGCGCATGAGCCCGACATCGGAGTCCTCGATGTCACCGAAATCCTTGGAGGAAATGCCGAGAAGGATGCCGAACTGTCCGCCGATGCCGGTTTCGGTTTCGAGTCGTGTGATGTGGCTGCCATCGCCATTGGTGCGGTACTGGTACGATGCCGAGCCACCGAGGTAGGCTTGCCCCTCGGCCTCACTGCGGAAGTCCGAGGATTTCGTGAAGGCATTCAGGGTGCCGCCGATGGCGTCGGAGCCGTAGAGGACGGAGCCCTGGCTCTTGATGAGTTCGAGGTGGTCGATGGTCTGGGAGTCGATGGTGTTCCAGTACTGGACCGGACCGCTGCGGAAGGTGGAGTTGTTGATGCGGACGCCATCGACGAGGAGCAGGTTCTGGCGGCCGGTGAAGCCTCGGATGAAGGGGGAGCCGGCCCCGTTGGCCGTTTTCTGAACAGAGACGCCGGGGGTGTACTGGAGGGCTTCCGGCAGGGTCCGGCGGGTGTTCTGCTCGAGGAAATCCTGATCGAGCACCGTGGTGGTGTAGGGAAGATCCTTGAGTGAGGTCTCCGAGCGGGAGCCGGTGACGACCAGCGGGGAGAGGAGGTCCTGTCCGAAGGCCAGCGCTGGGCTGAGGAAAACTGCGGGAGCGAGAAGATGCTTCATGCGGCGGGTGAAACGCCCTTGTCGCCGGATTCTTAGGAAAAATCCACTGAAAGTCTCAGTCGCGTTTTCGTGCGGAGTCGGCCTGCCGGCGGAAGCCCTCCAGCGTTTTGAATTCGCGAGAGGTGATCGGATAAGGGCCGGCGAATTCGATCTCGCGGGAGGCTGCCCCTCTGGTCCGGCAGGCGAAGGCCTCGCGGCTCTCAAGGTAGTAGAGGATCAGGAAATGGCGGTCGCGGTTGTCGATTTCCGCGATGAATCCGGGCAGCCCGTGGGCGGACATGAACCGCGAGAGGTCCGGGTAAAGGCGGGCCTGGCGGGTGAGCCGCTGGAAGCCGAAGCTCATCGGTTCGGAGCGGACCAGCATGATGCGGTCCTTGGCGGCGGAGCTGGTCCAGCCGGTCATCCAGGCATCTGAAACGGAACCGCAGCCGGTGAGGCAGAGGAGGGGAAGGATGAGCAGCAGGCGAGGGAAGTGCATGCACCTAGTTCGGGGAGGCTTGGCTGCTTGGGCGGGAAAGGCGGTCACGGGCGATGATTTCGCCAAGGGCACGGACATTCGGGCGGTTGCCCTCGGAGTCGATGAAGAAGGCGGTTTCCATCGGCACCAGGAACTCGACGGCGGAGTTCACGCCGATGAGATTGCCGCGGGCATCGATGACGGGGCCGCCGCTGTCGCC
>JAIYDT010000116.1 GCA_027487355.1 Verrucomicrobiaceae bacterium | reverse complement strand
GTCAGGAAGCAAAGCTCGATTCCTAGCCCCGCTCCCACGGATCGATTGGAAGGACTAAAAGAAGGTGTAGTTGAACTCGAGATAAGCGAAGTCCGAATCATCCGGACGCAGCACCTGGCTGATGAATCCGCCGGCGGTGAAGTGGGCATAACCGAGGATGGCCTCCAGCTTCTTATTGACCTGCCAGCGAGCGCGGATGTCGAATTCGTGGCCGATGTCGCTGCCGCTCAAACCGGTCAGGTCGCGGGCATTGTTGGCACCGAAGAATCGATCCGTGGCACTGGCAAGCTGATACCAACTGTAGCCGAAATCCACCCGAAGGGATTCGGTGGGAGTCAACTCCACCCGCAACTTGGGCGCGCGGATGTTCTCGAAGACGATGTAGTCATTGGCCGACCAGGGGCGTCCGAACCCATAGAATTTCTCAAACCGCTCATCATTCCCATCATTCGGATCCTTGTCTCCACTGGCATAGCCATAGAAGGCGCTCAAGCGCGGTTTCCAAGGGAGATCGAAACGGTATCCGATCTCGGCAGTTCCTCCCCACGCATTGACCTCGCGGGGACCATTGTCGCCAAACTGGTTGATCACGGAGAGATCGAAATCAAATCCTGTCTTGCCCACGCTGCCGTAGGCCCGGAGTCCGGGAGAATGGACGATCCGCTCCGCCACACCCGTTCCCTGATCCTGGCTGAGGGCGAGATAGAACGGCTCCAGGGTCACGAAGTCAGACCATCCACGCCAATGCCCGATCAGTCCGTAGACCCAGCGACCATCCACGGGCTCATCCCATTGATACTTCTGCCGGTCCAGCGGCTGCACGGCGAGGAGATCGAGGCTCCAGTCGTTCGCATCCTGTCCGATGGCCCCACGGAAGCCGAGAAAGGTGTTGGCCGTGTTGCGCCACTGGTTGTTTCCCAATAAGCGCCGATCGAGAAACTCGAAGTTCTGGATGCCGTAGCGCAGGCTCACCGGGCGGTCGTTTCCACGAGGATCCACGGGCAGAAGGTCATCGAAGAAAAGCTCAGCCTGCAGCCGGATCAGCTCGAACTCATTCCAATCCCGGTTGTCCCGCTCGTAGTGGCTGTTGAGACCGCGGGAGTCCTGCATTTCAATCGCGAAGCGGAAGGGATCGAAGCGGTCGTGGACCCCAAGAAATGCCCGCGTGCGAAGGAGAAATGGCTCATCATCCCCTGAGGTGGCGCGGCGGATGTCGTCGTCCCGGTATTCCGAACGCAGCCGGAAATCGACCCCGAGATCGAGCCAATCGAGGTCCTTGAATGCCTCAATCCCGATCCCGTCGGCGCGGTGGGCATATCTGGGCAGATCCGGGTCACGGATCATGCCGTAGCCCAGCGGCGGACTGAAATACGAAGTGTCTTTCTTCTCGGGCTCCGACCAGGCGGTCAGGGCTGTTAGAAAAGCGACCGGAAGGATGAGTCGAGAATGATGACGCTTCATGACAGTCTTGTGGGAGCCTGGGCAGCCGGTGGTCCGGTCGTATCGGCAAGATGAAGTTTGGAGGAGGATCGGATGGGGTGACCGCTGCGCTGCTGACATTCAGGCATCCCATGCAGAAAACATCGAGCGACTGATTGAAGGATTGCCGAATGGAGGATTCGACGCGACATCCAAGGAGCCGCAGAATGTCAGGCTTTGCCCCTTTGCCAAGATTTCTATCCGCCGGAGAAGAGGCCCTACGCGGCCCCGTGACGGTCGAGACAGACCGGGCCAACCCGCCCGCATTCATCCTCACGGAAAAGGGCGGCTCGTTTCCAAGCCGCCCTCTGAAGGAAACTGCTGCGAAGGCCTCTCGATCAGGCCAGCTCGAAGCGGTCGAGGTTCATCACCTTGGTCCACGCGGCGACGAAATCCTTGAGGAACTTCTCCTGCGAGTCGGCACAACCATAGACTTCCGCCAGAGCGCGGAGCTCGGAATGGGAGCCAAAGATCAGGTCCACGCGGGTGGCTGTCCACTTGAGTTCACCGGTCTTGCGATCATGACCTTCGAAGAAGTCCTCATACGCGCTGGCCGCTTTCCAGGTCGTGCCCAAGTCGAGCAGGTTGACGAAGAAGTCATTGGTCAGCGCACCCACGCGATGGGTGAAGACTCCCGTCGAGGAGCGGTCGAAGTTTGCTCCCAGCACACGCAGGCCACCGACCAGCACGGTCATTTCCGGCGGAGTCAGGGTGAGCAGTTGGGCCTTATCGACCAGCAGCTCCTCGGCGGTGGTCGTGTAGTGCGCCTTGAGGTAGTTGCGGAAGCCGTCGGCCTGCGGTTCCAGCAGTCCGAAGGAGGCGACGTCGGTCTGTTCCTGCGAGGCATCGGTGCGGCCCGGAGTGAAGGGCACGCTGACCGGGTGACCGGCATTGACGGCGGCCTGCTCAACGCCTGCACAACCGGCGAGGACGATCAAATCGGCGATCGAGACCTGCTTTCCGCCGCTGGCGCTGGCGTTGAACTCACGCTGGATTTCCTCAAGGGTCTGGAGCGTTTTGGAAAGCAGGGCGGTGTTGTTGACCTGCCAGTAGAGCTGCGGGGCCAGGCGGAGACGACCGCCATTTGCGCCACCGCGCTTGTCTGATCCGCGGAACGTGGAGGCGGCAGCCCAGGCAGTGGAAACGAGCTCGGAGACCGGAAGCCCAGTGGCAAGGATCTTGCCCTTCAGAGCGGTGACGTCCTGGTCGTCGATCAAGGCGTGCGTCACCGGCGGAATCGGATCCTGCCAGATCAGTTCCTCGGCTGGCACCTCAGGTCCGAGGTAGCGGACCTTCGGACCCATGTCGCGGTGGGTCAGCTTGAACCAGGCCCGAGCAAAGGCGTCGGCGAACTGGTCGGGGTTCTCGTGGAAGCGCTTGGAGATCGGCGCGTAGATCGGATCGACCTTCAGCGCGATGTCCGAGGTGAACATCATCGGCTGGTGGCGCTTGTTGGGGTCGTGCGCGTCGGGGACGGTGCCAGCTCCAGCATCGCCCTTGGGCTTCCACTGGTTCGCACCGGCCGGGCTCTTGGTGAGCTCCCAATCGTAGCCGAAGAGGTTTTCGAAATAGCTGTTGCTCCACTGCGTCGGGTGGTTGCTCCAGGCACCTTCCAGACCGCTGGTGATGGTGTCGCCTGCATTTCCGGCGCCGAAGCTGTTCTTCCAGCCGAGGCTCTGCTGCTCGATGGGGGCGGCTTCCGGATCGGGACCGACGTATTTGCTCGGATCCGCCGCACCGTGGGCCTTGCCGAAGGTGTGACCACCGGCGATCAGGGCCACGGTTTCCTCATCGTTCATTGCCATCCGGGCAAAGGTCTCGCGGATGTCCCGGGCGGAGGCGATCGGGTCCGGCACGCCGTTGGGGCCTTCCGGGTTGACGTAGATCAGGCCCATCTGCACGGCGGCGAGCGGGTTTTCAAGCTGGCGATCGCCGGAGTAGCGCTTGTCGGCCAGCCATTCGCCCTCGGAGCCCCAGTAGATGTCTTCCTCGGGTTCCCAAACATCGGCGCGACCGCCGCCAAATCCGAAAGTCTTGAAGCCCATCGACTCCAGCGCGCAGTTGCCGGCGAGGATCATCAGGTCCGCCCAGGAAAGCTTGCGACCATACTTCTGCTTGATCGGCCACAGCAGCAGGCGGGCCTTGTCGAGGCTGGCGTTGTCCGGCCAACTGTTGAGCGGGGCGAAGCGCTGGGTGCCCGCACCGGCACCACCACGACCGTCAGCCGTGCGATAGGTTCCGGCGCTGTGCCAGGCCATGCGGATCATGAACGGACCGTAGTGACCGTAATCGGCCGGCCACCAGTCCTGGGAGTCGGTCATCAGCGCAAAGAGATCCTGTTTCACCGCCGCGAGGTCCAGGGTCTTGAACTCGGCGGCGTAGTCGAAGTCCGGGTCCATCGGGTCGGACAGCGACGAGTTCTGGCGGAGAATGTCCAACTGGAGGCGGTTCGGCCACCAGTCCTGGTTGCGGGTGCCGCGGCCGGTGCCGCGGGCGATGCCGGAACCGGTGAAGGGGCACTGGCCGGAAGTGGAAGTCGGGTGGGATGGGGCTTGTGGGTCCATGGAATGCGGGTTTGTGGTAGAAATGGGGCGGAAAATCAGCGGTTCGGGCGATCCACGCCTGCCAAGCGATTATCGCGGGGCTACGTAGCAGCAAAATCGTTCAGCGCAAAAAATTTTCCCGCTCGAACGAAGGAAACCCTGCATCCTGGCTCCCGGCGGTCCTCTTGATCGCCCGCCCGATCGGTGGGAAAATCGAGGAACCTTCGGGAAATGGCCGATAGGTCTAGGACTGCGCCTCGTAGCCTGCCGCCATGCCTACCTCATCAGTCTTTCGCTCCTGCCTTTGGGCACTGATGTGGTTCGTGACTGGCCTCGCCCCTGCCCTCTCCGACGGGACCTTCGAGGTCAGGGCCGCCGGGGCCGTGGGCGATGGCGTCACCAAGGACACCGCCGCGATCCAGAAGGCCATCGAGACCGCTGCCGCTGCGGGAGGCGGACTGGTGAGGTTTTCTCCCGGTCGTTACCTCAGTGGCACGATTCACCTGAAAAGCCGGGTGACCCTCCAGCTCGACGAGGGAGCCACCCTGCTGGGCAGCCCGGACCGGGCCGACTACGCCAAGCTCGATTTCCACGGGCTGATCCTCGCCAAGGGGCAGGAGCACATCGGCCTGCAGGGCAAGGGCGTGATCGATGGACAGGGCCGGCTCCTCGCCGAGCAGACCATGCGCCTCCTCGCTGAGGGAAAGCTGCGCGACACCGAGCCCGGGAATCGACCCTACGCTTCCGTCGGCGAGCGCCCAGTACTCCTCAATTTCCATCAATGCCAGTCGGTCACCGTCCGCGATCTCACCCTGCGGGAAAGCTCCTGCTGGGTGCAGGAATATCGCGAGTGCACCGGACTCCTGATCGAGAATCTCAAGGTCCGGACCATGGCCGCCATCACCAATGACGGCATCGACATCGACAGCTGCTCCAAGGTCATCGTGCGCGGCTGTGACATCGATTCCGAAGACGACGGCATCTGCCTCAAGTCCGGGCCGCGACCCTGCGAGGATGTCTTGATCGAAAACTGCCGGATCCGCTCATCGTGCAATGCCTTGAAACTGGGCACCGCCTCATCGAAGGGCTTCAGGAACATCACCTGCCGCGATCTGGTGATCCACGACACCTACCTCTCCGGCATCGCCCTCGAGATCGTGGACGGCGGTCGGATGGAAAATGTGAACATCTCCCGGGTCAGGATGACCACCACCAACAACCCGCTCTTCATCCGACTGGGGCATCGCAACACCAAAGGCTCCGTCGGCACCATCCAGGGCGTCACCCTCAGCGACATCACCGCCGAGATTCCCAACCGGAAGAAAAGCGAAATGAACCGCTTTCCCCCGCACTGGCGGCATCTCTGCACCACGCTCATCACGGGGTCGATCACCGGACTCCCCGGCCATCCGGTGCGGGGTGTCACCCTGCGGAACATCGCCATCACCTATGGCGGCATCGGCGACAAGCCCGCGCGCGACCATCTTCTGTTGGAGAATCTGACAAGGATCCCCGAGTGCGCCGGTGACTATCCGGAGTCGAAGATGTTCGGCATCCTCCCGGCCTGGGGGCTCTATTGCCGGCATGCCGAGGACCTGACGATGGAGAACGTGACGCTCAAGGTTTCAGGAAAAGACTACCGGGCCGCCGTGATCGCCGACGACGTCAGGAACCTCACCCTGAAAGGTCTCAAGGTGCTGTCCGCCGGTCGCGAACCGGTCGTCGTCCTCCACAACGTCAAAAATGCCAGCCTGCTCGATTGCAAGCCACCTGCGAACGCGGTCCGCTTCCTCGACCAGCGAGGCACCTGCGAAGCCATCCGAAGCGAGTGACCCAGGATGCCCCATCTGGTCGCCTCCAGGATTGATCCGCGGGACCCTGACGACTGGCCTCTTGCCGAAGAAGAGCCCTCCCCGTTCGCCTGCCGATGAAGCCACAAAGCCAGCAAGGAGGCTTCAGAGCGAGGGAATGTCTGAAACGTCTCCTCCCACCGCACCGACGTCATTGAGCCACTCGTTCGCTTCCCTCCACTTCTTCTCCATCTCTTCCAGCTTCCTCTCGCGCAGCGTGATCTGAAGCTCTTCGGGAAGATCACGATAGCAGCCGGGACATTTCCCGAAACCCCGGGCAACGATCCGCTCTCCGCAGTGCTGGCAGTGGAGGTTCATATTGACGTCGAGGCCTGGCACCCGCTACCGGGAGCGCCCCTCCGATTCAGGTTGAGGTTTGTCGCTACCCTCCGACTTCGACTCGGGGCGGGTAGCGGGTTGCCCAGTGCCGCCTTGTTGGCCTTTTGGAGCAATCTTCGACAGGGTGCCAATCGCGGTCCTTTTATCTCCTTCGATAACTCCCAAAGTCAGCCTGTCTCGATCGTAATCAGCAAATACTGTAATGACGGCATTGATCGTCGCTCCCGGCTCCACCTTGAGCTGAGTCGGGGTGTGACACGACTCCGAAAAAAGCTTACTACCAGCGCCATAAGGCATGTCGCTTAGCTTCTTGCCAGCGTCAAACGAACCGACGTATAGATTTGTCGATGCATTCTCCTTGATACTCCAATCTTGAGCAACATTCAGCGTCCGATCTGAGATGTTTTGGATCGTGAACGTCCATTTAGTTGCAAAATCGGTCGAGATTTCGGCCCTCGACTCAACAATCTTCCAATGAAGTTCCTCAGCGCTGATTGTTCCAATCAAGATCGTGATGAGTAGAAGTGATTTCATATTCTTTAGGCCAACAGTCTTTGTTCGTAGGATCTGACCGCACGATATCGGCTGAGTCCAATTTGGGACCAAGATGTCTAAAATCCTTGATTTAACAACGATTTTCTTGGGTCAAGGTGGAGATAGGAAGGAAGAATTTCGGATTTCGGATTTCCTCATTCACTCCAGCGCGTGAACACTCACGCCGTGTTCGCGGCAGAGCCGTTCGACTTCCGGTTTGTCGAGCAGGAGAGTGCGGTGCGCCTCGATGGCGATGGCCCTGACTCCGGCGGCGGCGCAGGTCTCGATGGTGAGGGGACCGACGACCGGGACATCGAAGCGGAAGTCCTGGTTCGGCTTGGAAACCTTGGCGAGCAGGATGTCCTTTCCGCGACCGAGTTCGCCACCGCGCTTGATGCAGGCGTTGGTGCCCTCGAAGGCTTCGACGGCGAGCACGGTGCCGTGGCGGACGACGACACTCTGGCCGATGTCGAGCCGGCTGCTTTCCTTGGCGATGCGGAACCCGAAGGCGGCATCCTCCAACTGGCGCTTCTTCATTTCGGGCCCACAGACGTGGCCCGGTCCGGGCAGGAGATCCTCAAGGAACGTGGTGGCAGGAAGCAGGGTGATACCGTCTTTGGTGAGTTCATCGCCGATGGCACCGAAAAGAGTCTCGGCATTCCGCTCCTTCACGCGGGCGAGGAGCATCAGGGTGCGGAGGTCGGGGCGGAGGTCGAAGAGGTTCTTCGGCGCGATCTGGCCGACCATGACCGATTCGGTGGCCCCCTGGCTCTTGAAGAACTTGATCAGCTTGCCGAGCTGGCCGACGCGCATCCATTCCCAGCCATCGACGGATTCCTTGAGATCGGGATTCGTTTCATTCTCGAACGCCGCGACCACGAGCTTCACGCCCGGAGACTTCCGGCGGGCGGCCTCGACAAAGGTCCGGGGATACACGCCGTTTCCTGCGATGATTCCGATGGTGCGTGGGGACGTCATGCTTCAGGGGAACGGACCGGATGCCGATCGTGCGGGCCTGTTAGGGCCACAAAATTCGCAAAAGTAGCGGCTGTGGGACTCGAACCCACACTCGTTAGAACTCGATTTTGAGTCGAGCGCGTCTACCAATTCCGCCAAGCCGCCGTTGCGAGGCGCATGTTGGGAAGCTGCGGCGCGGAGGGCAAGCGGAAGATTTAGTTGAATGACGAATGGGGAATGACGAATGACGATGCAGAGCGGGTTTGTTGAGCGTCAGCGTCTTCACTTCTTCAACGTCGCCGGATCGAGCAGGGGCGGATCGGCGGCGGGTTTCGTGGCCGGGGCCTTTTGGTCGAGGGTGGCCAGCCAGGCGACGAGGTCGCGGAGTTCGCCGGGTTTCAGCAGCGCGTGCATCGGTGGCATGGCGGAAACGGCGGGGGTCAGGGAGGCGATGTCCTTGCGCTTCACCCGCCAGGCTTTCCCTTCGGACTCGAGATCGATGTGGGCGGGCTTTTCGGCCAGAAGCCGACCGGAGAGGCTCGCGCCGTTGGAGAAGGAGACGCTGACGATGCCATATCCTGGCACGACCTTGGCGGAGGGAAGAACGAGGGATTCCAGCAGGTAGCGGCGGTCGCCCCGGGTGGCCACGCCGAAGAGGTTCGGGCCGGCCTCACTGCCGGAGTCGCCGGTGATTTCCGCCCGATGGCAGCGCAGGCACTGGGCCGCAGGATGGGATTCGAAAAGGGCTGCCCCCCGGTCGGCATCGCCGCCTTCGAGGGAGGAAAGATGGGGGGCGAGGGGGGCGGTCGAGCCTTTCAGGGAAGCTTCGAAAGCCGCGAGCGCCTGCTGGACCTCAGGCTCGGTGCGCGTGCGGGCAGTGGAAAGGAGTTCGAGGGCGGAGGGCGAAATGCCCTTGGTCTTCTGCAAGTCCCGGAGGGCGGTGACCATCTCCTTGACCACCGCTGGATCCTTGAAACCCGCCATCAGGAGCCAGGCCTCCTGGGCGCGGGCTGTTTTTTTGGAGCGGCTGGCCGTAAGTAGAGGCTGAGTGGCCTGTTGCGGGAAAAGGTCGGCCAGCAGGCGCAGGCTTTGGAGCGCGAGCGAGTCATCAGGCTGCGAGGAAATCTTCACCAGCAGCGGTGCCAGATCCGCAGGCTTGAGGGCGGCGTAGAGCGCGAGGGCCTTGGCGCGGGCGACACCGGGCAGTGATTCCTTTTCCAACAACGCGCGGATCGAGGCACCGTCGAGGCCACCGACCGAAAGCTCGAAGCGGGAAACCAGATCAAGCACGGCGGCGAGCGTGTCGTCTTGCTTCAGCAGCTCGGGGACGGCCTCGATCAGGGAGTCCCGGATCAGGGAAAGGTCGCGCTTCGGCAAGGGAGCGAATCGACCCGTGGACTGGTCAACCGGCGGCGGCTCAGGCCAGATCGAGAGCAGGCGGATCACTTCGGCCCGGGTCTCCAGCGGGAAGTCCGGAGTGGCCGCCACTTTCAGGAGGCGGGCCACGTTTTCCTGATCTCCGAGGCGGAAGGCGCTGTGAATGAAGCGCCGCTGCATGAACGGCGACTGCTTGGCGGCAGCCGGTTCGTCGAGCTGCGCGGCGACGACCGATCGCACCTCCTCGATGCCTTCGTCGTGGATCGCACGGAGTGCCTCAGCGGAAACCCGCAGGTCTGCATCGCCGACGAATCTCGCCAGCTCAGGGCTCTTCATCCGACGCAGGGCCACCACCGCCGCAAGCCGGACGTGTGGACTCTGATGGGTGGAAAGCGCGGAGACCTGTCGGGGATCGCGGGCCAGGAGTTCGAGCGCATAGGCCCCGGCATGACGGAGATAGGGATCCTTGTCGGCATTCGCCTCGATCATTTCCCAGATCTGCGGCACCAGACCATAGGCTTTCAGCTTGCCGATGGCAATCGCCGCAAACATCCGCACCCGCGGCGAGGGATCGAGCAGCAACTCACCGAGGTTCAAGGTATCCCCGCTGACCCGCGACTCAGCCAGAACCTTCACCGCCTGGGCCCGCACTTCCGGGTCCTGGTGCTTCAGCAGCACGATCAGTTGCTTGGTCGCCTCAGTGGACTTCTTCTGATCGGGCAGCTCGACGAACTCATCCCGCTTGGTCGGGAGAATGGCGGAACCGCGTCGCGAAAGGATGCCCAGCCCCCAGACTCCATGCAGCCGCTCGATCGGACCGGCCGAGGCCACGGCCTTCTTGAAAAACTCCAAACTCGCCGGCTTGCGGGTGAGGGCCAGCTGCGCCCGCAAACGCACCCGCTGATCGGCATGGCCCAACAGTTTCGCCAGCTCCTCCGGCGTGCGCTTCTCAAAACCTTCCTTGATCAGCACCGCCGCGTCAGAACCTTTCGCGGAGACTTTTGAAGGGAAAATCTTCAGCACCCTTCCCCCCTCGTGAGAGGTCCAGCCACCCAGGAAATCCGTCACGTAAAGATCCCCATTCCAGGCATACTCGACATCGGTCGCCGCGATCCCCCACAGCGCCTGACGCGCATCGGCCAGCTTCATGCCGGCTCCGGAAGGTTCGACCTTGAACGACCAGATCCCCGAGGCGGCGGCGGAGCCCTTGTAGTCGCAGATCAGGAACCGTCCGGCCTCACGATCGAGAAATCCCGTGCCCGGATGATAAGTCAGGCCGGAAGGGCCGGAGCTCAGGTTCGCCACCGGCGGCAAGATATAGGAAGGCTGGGAATCGTTCTCCGGCTCCCACATCTTTTCCGCCATCCAGCGGTTCGGCGGATGCTCCTCCAGCCCGATCTCGCGATGGAACGAATGCACTGCCTGATGGCCCATTTCCCATCCGGAATCGCCGCCCTCGACGACATAGACCACGCGGGCCTTGTCGCCCTGATCGGAGTTGTTATCAACGGTGAAGGCATTGCCGCGATCATCGAAGGCGATCTCCTTCGGATTGCGCAGACCGCTGTGGACGACCTCGAAATTTGTTCCATCCGGCTCAAAGCGGAACACCGCGCCGCGATCCGGCGACGCGAACTTTCGTCCTTCACGCGTGGTCACATTGAAACCGCGGTCGCCGATCGTCCCATAGATCCGGCCATCGGGGCCGAGGGCGAAGCCGTTCATGTCATGGCCGGAAAACGAGACCCGCACACCAAAGCCATCCTGGATCACCCCGCGCTCGTCCGCTTTGCCATCGCCGTCGTTGTCGCGCAGTGTCCAGAGCTTCGGGATGCTGGCCAGAAACACCGTGCCGTTCATCGCAAAAACGCCCGCCGCCGTGCCATCGAGCACGTCATTGAACCCCTCGGCATAGACTCCGGATTTCGTGAAGACGCCCTTGTCATCCGGCTCGCTCAATTTCCTCACGAGCTCGGATTTCGCAGTCAGCGACTCGATCGGCACCTTCGCCTTCCATTTTTCATGCAGCGCCCGGCGGTCGGCCGTGGTCTGGGCGGCCAGATCGTCAAGAAGCCAGTAAAGGTGGTCGCGATTGTCCTCGATCCCGAAACGGAACCGATGGGTCTCCGCCAGGTAAAGCGCGCCAGATTCATCGAAGGTCAGTGCCGTCGGCGAATAGACCGACTGCCCCTTGTCATCGGCCACCACCTGCACCGTCACGCCCTCCGGCACGGCCAGCGAAGGTTCACCGGGCACCGCCACGAGGGCGGAATCATCCGCTGCGGAAACCAGGCAGGGCAGGCTTAGCGCCAAGGAGGTCAATCGGGTTCTTGAGAAGGCAGACATGTCAAAAATGGAAGAGACCGGCCCTCGAACAGAGCCTGCCGAAAAGCTAAACGCCACATCCGGAACCCGCCAATCCGAATCCGGGGCAGCCAGGAAAAACGCGGAGGCGACCACTGATTCGCCATTCGGCTCTTCCCCTTCCTTTTGGGTTGCCGACCTCCGGTTCTCTGTTAGCTTCCGGGCGATTGTTGGGAAAGGAGTATGGATAACGTCCTCGATCAACCTGTTCTCGTCCTCAACCGGTATTGGCAGCCGGTTCAAACGTGCAGCGTCAGACGGGCCCTGCATCTGCTCTGTGTCGGCCACGCCCGGGTGGTGCAGACCGATGGCGAAAACAAGTTCCAGACCCATGACTTCGGATCGTGGATGGACTACTCCAAGGCCTCGGACGACGGCGAGTTCATCCACACCGTCCGCCTGGCAGTGCGCGTGCCGAACATCCTGGTACTCGGGCTTTACGACAAGATTCCGCGACTGGAGGTGAAGTTCACCCGCCGCAATGTCTTCCTGCGCGACCAGTTCACCTGCCAGTACTGCGCGAAGTCGCTGCCGGAGCCGCAGCTCAATCTCGACCACGTGATACCCCGTCAGAAAGGCGGCCGCACGACCTGGGAGAACATCGTCACCTCCTGCGTCCGCTGCAACACCCGCAAGGCCAACAAGCTGCCCCAGGAGGCCGACATGCATCCGCTGCACAAGCCGGTGGCCCCACGTTGGAAGCCGCTCTTCGGCATTCGTGAAAACGGCCTGCCCGCCGCAAGCTGGGCACGCTTCATCGATCCGGACTCCGGAGCGATCCGGCTTTCCGCCTGATCAACTCTCTGCCCCGGGTGGCTTGGTCTTTCGCGCCGGGTCATGTCGGATGTCCCTCGCCACGTCGAGAAACACGGCGTTCTCCCCGATATTGCTGGCCATGTCCCCCACCCGCTCCAGCGAGCGGACGATGAGGATCAGATGGAGATATTCCTCGCTGCGACCGGATTCCTCGATGCGGGAACCAAAGGTCGCCGTGGCATCGCGATGCAGGCGATCGAGCTCCTTGTCGCGGGCATGCAGGGACTCGCCGAGCACGGCGTTGCGATCACTGAAGGCGGAAATGGCATCGCGCAGCAGGTGATCGGCCAGCGTGTAGAGCGGCTCCAGTAGGTTCACGTCCGGCAGCACCGGCGAGGCGCAGAGTTTCCGGGCACGCTTGGAAATGTTCACCGCATGGTCGGAAATGCGCTCGAGGTTCATCGAGATCTTCATCGCCGTCACCACCAGCCGCAGGTCGCTGGCCACCGGATGGAAACGGACCAGCACGTCCATGCCGAGTTGATCGACCCGGCGCTCCAGTTCATCGACCTCGTTGTCATCGGCGATCACCGCGTTGGCGAGTTCGAGATTCCGATCAAACAGCGCCTGCATGGCGCGCTCGAGATTGACACGGGCGAGTCCGGCCATGGTGAGCACCTCTCCACGGAGGGTTTTCATCGCCTGATCAAAGTCCTTGAGAATGTGGTGCTGCATGGGAGGAGATTTCAGCCGAACCGGCCGGTGAGGTAGTCTTCGGTGCGCTTGTTGGCGGGGTTTTCGAACATTTCCCGGGTTCCGGAATACTCCAAAAGTTCGCCGAGATAAAAGAAGGCCGTGCGATCGGAAACGCGGGTGGCCTGCTGCATGTTGTGGGTGACGATGAGGATGGTGTAGTGCTCCTTGAGTTCGAGGATCAGGTCCTCGACGTAGGCCGAGGCGATGGGATCGAGTGCGGAGCAGGGTTCATCCATCAGGATGATTTTCGGGTCCACCGCCATGGTCCGCGCGATGCAGAGCCGCTGCTGCTGTCCTCCGGAAAGCCCGGTGGCCATGTCTTGAAGGCGATCCTTCACCTCGTCCCAGAGCGCGGCGCGGCGCAGGGAGCGCTCGACCACCTCATCGAGCACCGACGCCCGCTTTTCTCCTAGAGTGCGGGGTCCGTAGGCCACATTTTCATAAATGCTGCGCGGAAAGGGGTTCGATTTCTGGAACACCATGCCGACGTGGCGGCGGAGCTGGACCGGGTCGATCGAGCGGTCGGCGATGTTTGCCCCATCAATAATGATCTCGCCCTTGGTCACACGGGCGTCCGGCACCAGGTCGCACATGCGGTTGAAACAGCGCAACAGGGTCGTCTTGCCGCAACCGGATGGCCCGATGAAGGCTACGACCTCGTTGTTCGGCACATCCAGCGTGATGTCCTTGAGCACCTTGTTGCTTCCGTAGCAGAAATCCAAACTGCGGACCTGGATCGCGGGCAACCCGGAAACGCTCGGAACGTTGGAAACTGGAGGGGAATCAAGACTGGCGGATGTCATCGGAAATCGTGCTGGCGAACAAAGTTTCAACCGCCGGGGGGGGAGTGTATTGAGCAAATCGAAAATGTAAACACCACGCCCAGCGGAGATTGGGAGCAGTTTAATCGAGCAATTGATTCTGCCGCCGCTCGCCACATGTGACGGTTTCTTCACAGTGCGCACCGCAAACAAGGCGGTCAGAGTCGATTGCCTGTGGGTGCTGAATCCTACATCCAGGCCTCAAGCGTCGGAAGTGTCCAAGCTGTCACATAGTCGGAGTTGGTGATCCGTTTATCCAACATCAATACCTCAGAGCGTTCAGCGAGCGAAATTGCAACATCATGAAGCCCCCCTTTCTCGATCAAACCCTGACGGAATCAAGAAACCTGATTCGTTCCCGGTCCCGACTCGTTCGATTTCAACACCACGCTGAAAAGGCGTTTGTGGCGGTCACGGCTTCCCTTCTCGGGTTGATCCCCGTCATGCAGGCCGCTCCTGTACCGTTCTCAGGATCTGGCTACACCCAGGATTTCCAAAGCCTCACTGCAACCAGTCTGGCAGTCACCACGATCGCAGGCACTACCATGAACGAGGTCTCCGCCCAGAGCGGCGGTGGCTCGGTGAGTGGCTGGTATCTCTATTTCCAAGGCGGCACCGGAACTCCTCGATGGGCGCGGGATGCAGGCGGCAGCTCCACAGGTGCGTTTTATGCGATGTTCGATGGACAATCGACGCCAAATCGCGCGCTGGGTGCCCAAGGGTCAAACGCCGCCATCTGGTATTTCGGCACCGTTTTGAAGAACACCAGCGGAGCCACGATCAATTCACTCACATTCTCATACGATCCGGTGATCAGCCGGAATCCTGCCACGACCGTCAATCCCTGTCCGTTGTCATATCGCGTCGGTGCGGCGAATGTGGCTTCGGGCTCCTCAACCTCGAACGGCACCTTCCATGATTCGGCTGGCACCTGGATCAGTGGCACGGGCTTCAGCACCCCTTCCACTGGAACCGGCGCACCGAATGCGACGCAGGCCGCGATTTCCCCGATGTTCAGAATCGGCGGTGCATCGATCACCCAGACCCTGACTGGCTTGAACTGGGGAAACAATGAGTATCTCTACATCCGCTTCAAGGAAACCGATGACTCTGGTGCGGATGCGATGACTGGTGTGGACAACTTCACCGTCTCCGCCACCAGCACCCCAACCATCACCGGTGCAGCAACAGCGAGCGCCTTCACCACGACCTACGGCACGGCCTCCAGCGCCCAGACTTTTTCAGTCTCCGGCAGCAGCCTGACCGCCAACTTGGTGGCCACCGCGCCCACCGGATTCGAGGTTTCAAGCGACGGCACCACCTTCGGCTCGACGGCCTCCTTCGCCCAGAGCGGCGGTAGTGCGAGCGGCACGCTTTCCATCCGGCTTTCCGGTTCCGCGCCAGTCACTGGCACCTACAACTCCCAGAACATCACACTCACCAGCACCGGAGCGACCACCGTCAACATCGCCACGGCAGCCAGCGGAAACTCGGTCAGCGCCAAGGCTCTCACCGTCACCGCCAACAACGCCACCAAGCTGTTCGGCGCGACCTTGACCGGCGGCGCAGGTTCGACCGCCTTCGGCAGCTCGGGCCTTGTCGGGTCCGAAACCATCGGTTCGGTCACCATTTCCTATGGCGCAGGAGCCTCGTCAGGCGACGCAGCCGGAACCTACGTCGGCGCGGTCATCCCTTCGGCGGCAGTTGGAGGATCCTTCACCTCGTCGAACTACTCGATCACCTATGTGGCCGGTGACCTCACCGTCAGCGCCGCACCGACGATCAGCACGTCAGGAACCCTCTCCGCCGTGAGCACCACCTACGGCACGGCTAGTACTTCCCCCACGAGCTTCTCGGTTTCCGGCGGAAATCTGACGGGCGATCTTTCCGTGACTCCTCCAGCAGGGTTCGAGGTTTCCACATCTTCCGGTTCCGGTTACTCAGGCAGCTTGAATCTCACCGCGACTGGCGGCACGGTATCCTCCACCACGATTTACGTCCGCCTTTCAGCCACCGCTGCGGTCTCCAGCTACTCCGGCAACGTCACCATCTCGGGCGGAGGGGCCACCACCCAGACAGTCGCGACCGCGTCGAGCACAGTCGCCCCGAAGAATCTGACCATCACCGGCCTTGCCGGAGTCAATCGCGAGTATGACGGCTCCCCGAATGCAACACTGAGCGGCACTGCGGGCTACGCAGGTCTTGAGAACTCCGAGTCCTTCAGCGTCGCAGGCACTCCAGTCGCCAGCTTCGCCACGAAAACCGTCGGCACGGCGAAACCCGTCACCGTCATCGGTTATGAGGCACCTTCCGCCAACTACACGGTCACCCAACCGTCCGGCCTGACCGCGGATGTCACCGCCAAGGCACTCACCATCGCTAGCCCCTCGGTCACGAGCCGCCCCTACAATGGGACGCTGGTCGCGACCATCACCGGCACCCTCGACGGCGTGATCTCTCCGGATGCAGTCACCCTGGTCGGCATGGGTACGTTCGCCGATGCCAATGTGGCCAATGCCATCGCCGTCACGTCCACCTCCACCCTCGCCGGAGCAGACAGTGCCAACTACTCGCTGAGCCAGCCGACAGGCTTGACAGGAGACATCACCCAGGCCGCGCAGACCATCACCTTTGCCGCCCTTCCCGGCAAATCCATCGGTGATGCCCCATTCGCCCTGACCGCCACCGCCACTTCGGGTCTCGCCGTCGGCTATTCGAGCTCGAACCCATCGGTGGCCACCATCGCGGGAAGCACGGTGACCGTCACCGGCGTCGGCACCACGACGATCTCCGCCACCCAAGCGGGCAACACGAACTACAGCGCCGCCACCCAGGTCGATCAGGTCCTGACGGTCAGTTCCGGACCCACGGTGCTGGCGGTGGGCGATCTCGCGATCATCGGGGTCAACTCCGCGAATCCCGACAAGTTCGCAGTGGTGCTGTTGAAGGACATTTCCGCCAGCACGGTCATCAACTTCACAGACAATGGCTTCGCCAGTGCAACCGCTGGAAGAACCGGAGAAGGATTCCTGACATTCACGGCGCCGACCGACCTGCCCGCTGGAACCGTGCTTTCCTGGAACAATGGCATGACCATCACAGGCACCGGCTGGAGCAGCAGTGCCCCGACCAACTTCTCGTTCAACGCTTCCGGAGACCAGCTCTTTGCATTCCAAGGGAACACCGCCAACTGGGTATCGCAAACTGGCGTCACCGTCCTCTGCGGCATCAACTACGGCGCTGCCCTGCTGACCTCGGGCACAGCGGCAGCCGCCACAACCTACCAGCCCAGCGTTTCCATCCTGCCATCAAGCGCGTTCCTGAACCTGCCCTCGACCTCCGCCACCAACAACTACTTCGCAAACGGTTCGACGGCGGTCGCATCCGTGACAGTCGCAGACAGCAAGTCGGCCCTGTTCGCGCTGTTTGAGACCAGCTCGAAATGGTTCACCTCGAACAGCGCGGTGAGCTTCCCGACCTACAGCATCACCTTCAAGACCCCGCAGACGATTTCCTTCGGGACACTCGCCGGCAAAACCTTCGGGGATGCGGACTTCGCCCTGGGCGCGACCGCCACCTCCGGTCTGAGCGTTTCCTACGCCAGCTCGAACCCCTCGGTCGCGACCATTTCCGGCAACTCCGTGCAGATCGTGGGTGCCGGCACGACCACGATCACCGCCTCACAATCGGGCGACGCGACTTATGGTGCCGCTGTTGAAGTCCCGCAGACGCTCACAGTCAGCAAGGCCAACCAAACCATCACCGGTCTGGCCGCAACAGACAGCAAGACCTATGGCGACAGCACCTACAGTCCAAGTGCATCATCCACTTCTGGTCTCTCCGTCACTTATGCCAGTTCCAACACCAGCGTTGCGACCGTTTCAGGAAACAACATCTCGATCGTTGGTGCCGGAACTACCACGATCACCGCGTCGCAGGCCGGTGACAGCAACTACAATCCAGCCACCTCGGCCGACCAAAGCCTGACGGTGGTTCCGAAGGCGCTCACCATCACGGCAAGCGACGCAATCAAGCCCTTCGGCACGACCCTAACCGGCGGGTCTGGCTCCACCGCCTTCAGCAGCTCGGGCCTGGTCGGAGTGGAGACGATTGGCTCAGTCACCATCAGCTACGGATCGGGCGCGGCAGCGGG
>JAIYDT010000231.1 GCA_027487355.1 Verrucomicrobiaceae bacterium | reverse complement strand
CCCGCCGCAAGCGGGGTCCAGACAAGAGGGGTAGATGCCCGAGTGGCTAAAGGGGGCAGACTGTAAATCTGCTAGCGTAAGCTTACGATGGTTCGAATCCATCTCTACCCACCATCTTGGATCTGAGGGAACCACGGGAGCTGCAAGACTCCCTTTTTCGTGGGTAATCGTTGCGAAGTCGCGGTGCAGCTCAGATCGGGACAAGTGACTATTTGATTGCCTGTCTGGGCAGTCTCCCGGGTTCAGGCGCATTCAGGTCTCAAGGGCGGTTTCGAGATTCTTTGAAATCCGTCAGATTCGCTCAAATCCACCGGATCGCTTCAATCTTCAGACATCCTCTTAGGGATTGCGATCTCCATGGAGATGGGTTGAATCGCGACGACGATGAACCGAATCCTTGAACCGCTGCCCCAACATCGCGAGCTGGTGGACTGGTTGAAGAATCACGAACGGGAAGTCTGGGATTGGTTCGCGGATTCGGAACGGCAGACGGAGGATGCTGAGGCGGTGAGGCTTTCATTGCTGCGGGATACCTACCGCATGGATGCCGAAGGGCATCCGGAGCTGTTTGTTGAAATCGCGGCGGCCAAGGCGGCGCTTGGCCTGGAGTCGGTGGAAGTCCATGCCTATCAGGCCCAGGGCGATTCCAGGTTGAATGCGGCCATCTGTTACCTTCCGGGCGAGGCTCATTTGATTTTCACCGGACCAATCCTGACCCTGCTTTCTGCGATGGAGATCCGGGCGGTGGTTGGTCACGAACTTGCCCATTACCTCCTTTGGCATTCGGAGAATGGAGCATTTTACCGGGCGGACCGCATACTCCACCGGGCGGCTTCGCATCCGAACGCGGAGGCCAGCCATTCGCAAAGCGCGCGATTGTGGACCTTGTCCACGGAGCTGTTTGCGGATCGAGGGGCCCTCCTGGCAACCGATGACATCGAGACGACGGTGGCGACCCTGGTGAAGATCTCAACCGGACTCTCACAGGTCAGCGGGAAGAGCTACCTTTCCCAGGCGGACGAGATCTTTTCAAAATCGAAGCCCAAGACCGAGCAACTGACTCATCCGGAAACCTTCATGCGGGCGCGGGCGCTCCGACTGTGGGCTGAGCAGGATGAGGCGCTTGATGCTTCGATTGTTAGAATGATCGAGGAGGATGAGGGACTCGACTCGCTGGATCTGATTCAGCAGGCCCGGTTGACGCATCTCACCCGTCGGTTCATCCAGCATCATCTGGCACCTCCGTGGTTTCGAAGTGACGCCGTCATGGCACACGCCCGACTTTACTTTCCGGACTTCGCGACGCGATCCGGAGAGGATCCGGAGTTGGCAGGTGAACTGGAGGCGCTTTCGAAGCCTCGACGTGAGTTCCTTTGCCACGTCATGCTGGAGTTCTGTTCGGTCGACCCGGACCTGGAGGACCTTCCGGTGGCTGCGGCCATCGAGCAGGCGCGCCAACTGGAATGCCTGAGCCATTTCGAAAAGATCGCGATGAAGGAGCTGAAACTGAAAGCCCGGAATCTGAAGCGCCTGAAGGATAAGGCCACCGGCATGCTGGCAGAAGCCAAACTTGCCCAGCCATGAGTGACAGACCATTCACCCAATACCTGAACGGGGGAGTGGCCCTTGGCGGCTTCGGAGTCGACGACGTCCTCGCGGCCATGCTTCCGCTGATGCGGGAGGTTGCCGGGATCCATGAGATGGACAAGGTCGCGCCATTGCGGGGGCTTTCGGCCATCGTGGTCATGGAAGGCCGCAGGTTGGGATTGACCTCGCGGGAAGGGGGAGAGCCGACGTTCCAGGATGCCAAGGTTCGATCTCTACTGGCTCCGGTCAGTGCGGGCCTGGAAGTGATCGGAGAACACCGCCGTGAGGCCGATGATGGCCGGCTGATCCACACCGCGAATCTCGATGTGGCCTCCGCGTCCGACGAAATCGTGCGACCGGTTTATCTGCCGGGGTACGTGAGCTGGGAACATCTGGTGGACCATCACGATGAACTCACCGATATCTTCTCGCTGGGCATGCTGCTTGCGAGCCTTTCATGCGGGTTGGATTTCACTGATCGGACGGACCTTGAGCTGTTTGCGAATTCGCGGCGTAATCTTTTCGCACTCTCCCCGCGACTGCATCCGGTGGTGGCCGCTGTGATGGTGGAAATGACGGAGTTGCATCGTGGCAAGCGCTCCCAGGACCTCCTCACGGTGATCCGCACGCTGGAGACCTATCGCGATCAACCAGTGGACGCGGATGTCAACAGTCTGCCCGGGCTTGAGACGGAAACGAAGGGCGGTCGCCGCAGGATCATCCAGACGCATCTGAGGGACCGGCTGTTCGACGTCTCGCGTCGCAACCGGCTGCTCTACTTCAAGAGTTCGCAGTCCACGCTCAATCTCACGACCTCCAGTGTGCCGCTGGTGCTGGACTACAAGAACATCCGCCCGGAGCAGCTGCTTTATTGGCATCCCACGCTGGCGTCCGAGATCGGAGCCGGAAGTTCGCTGTTGTTGCAGAAATGGCTTCGCTTCGAGGACGCTCCCTATCTCGGCGGCCAGCTCGAGAAACTGATCAGCGACGCACGCCGCAGCCGAGCGGAATACGGGTTTTCCCAACTGCGGCTGGTGATTGCCTTTCTTCGCTGGAACAACCTGAAGGAGGCTCCGCGCGAGCGCATCCACTCGCCGTTGCTGTTGCTGCCCGTGGAGTTGATGAAGCGGAAGGGCGTGAAGGACCAATATGTCCTGGAGCCCCAGGGCACGGAGTTGGAGGTGAATCCGGCGCTGAGACATCATCTGAAGCAACTCTACAATCTCGATCTTCCAGGCAGCATCGATCTCCGCGAGACCACGGTCACCGCTTTCCATGAAACGGTCCGCGCCGCGATTCACGCGACCGAGCCGGGTGTGACGCTCGAACTCACAGACAAGCCGAAGATCCAGCTGATTCATGAGAGCGCGAAGCAACGCCTCGATCAATACAAGCGGCGGATGGCAAAGCAGGCGCGGCTGGTCAGGAAAGCGGCGGCGGTGGATTACAGTTATGATCGCTCAGACTTTCGTCCGCTGGGCCTGCAGATGTTTCAGAAACTGATCCTGCCCTCGCCGCTGCCGCTGCGGGAGATGGCAGGAGCCGCTCCGAAGCCACGCACGCCATTCATGGTTTCCCCGGAACCAAAGGAAATCCTCACGGAGCGGAAGATGTTCGCCCTCGTTGAGGAGGCGGAGGGAAATCCTTATGCATGGGAGTTCGACCTCTGCTCCCTCACCTTGGCGAATTTCAACTACCGCAAGATGACGCTGGTCCGTGACTACACGAAGCTCATCGATGAAGATACACCGAGCCAGGCCTTCGACCGGGTGTTTTCCCTTGAACCAAGGGCGGTGGAGGACGAGGACGCCATGCTGGCCGAGCTGCCACCATCGGACCAGTATCTCATCATCGCGGCGGACGCCACCCAGGTCGGCGCGATCGCGAAGGCGCGGAAGGGCGACAGCCTCATCATCCAGGGACCTCCTGGCACCGGGAAATCCCAGACCATCACCAACCTGATCGCGGACTACGCAGCACGAGGCAAGCGCGTGCTGTTCGTGTGCGAAAAGCGCGCCGCCATCGATGTCGTGTTTCATCGACTGCGCCAGCAGGGTCTCGATGAACTGTGTTGCCTGATCCACGATTCCCAGACGGACAAGAAGGAGTTCATCCTGAACCTGAAGCAGACCTACGAGCAATGGCTGGCGGGTCCAGGTGGGGACGCCAATGGCTCCAAACGCACGGAAGCACTGCGCACGTTGGAGTCGGAGTTGGCCGCATTGGAGAGCTACACCTCGAAGATGCTGGCAGAACCTGCGATTGCCGGCCTTCCGGTGAGTGAACTGATCCAGCGCCTGATCGAGCTGCGCGGGACCTTCGATGGCTGCGCGTGTCCTGACCTGGATGCGGTGGAGCAGGAGAAGCTGCCGCATTACGAGGAGTGGTTGAAACATGGGGATGCAGTCATCCGGCTTGCCAGTGTGCTCCGCGACCTCGGGGCCTCGCCGGTGTTCGCGAAACATCCGCTGCGCTGGCTTGGGGAGCCGGTCATCACCAGTGAGACGCCGTTGGAGGGGCTGGCATCGCGACTCGATCACGTTGAGCGACAGCTCGATGATCTCGACGACGCGCTGCGCGAAACCGGGCTGGCGATGGAGCATTGGGACACGCTTTCCGAGATCGCGCAGTTGCTTGAATTCGCCTCCCGGCTGCGGCCGCTCGCGGAGGGCGGCTTGCTCGATCTTCTCGATCCGAAGTGCGCGCGTTCCGAGTTGTTGGTTCAACTCTGGCAGGACTACGAAGTGAAGTCTCGTGATCTGCAGGGTGCCCAGATGAAAACCGTCCACTGGATAGACAAGCTGTCTGCGGATGACACCGCCAACGCCCTGGCGGTCGCTCCCAAGGTGCAGGGGATTTTCGGTTTCCTCAATCCTGCCTGGTGGCGGTTGAGGAAGGTGATGAATGCGCGCTACGATTTCAGCAAACACGCTGTCGCCCCGACTTGGGAGCGCCTGCTCGCGGATCTTGCCGCTGAGCACGCGGTGAACGCCGAGTTGTCCTCCATCCAAAGCCGTTGCCTCAAGGAATTC
This sequence comes from Verrucomicrobiaceae bacterium, assembly GCA_027487355.1. GTDB lineage: Bacteria > Verrucomicrobiota > Verrucomicrobiia > Verrucomicrobiales > Akkermansiaceae > Luteolibacter. The sequence continues at coordinate 4,465 of JAIYDT010000231.1, read as the reverse complement.
TCCACCGGGAATCCTGAAGAACTTGGCGAGGATCTGCGAAGGCTGGTGGCGACCGACGCTCCATCTGCCGTAGTGGCCTTGCGAACCCGACTGTTGGAGTCGGATCAGGGAGCTCAACTCGTGATCACCCTTGCCGACTTGGCTCCGAAGTTCCTATTGCTGCGTCAGCATATCTCCGAGTTGGTCGACCATCCGGAATCCCAAAGCCTGGAGAGTCTTGCCACCGCGATCCGCGAGATTCGGGAAGAGTCCGATGTCATCCCTGAACTGCTGCCAGCCCTGCGTGATCTGGTTGCCACACCGGAAAGGATTCGTCGCGCCGTGCGTGAGCTTCCCTTTACGGCCGGGGAATTGGAGGCCGTCTGCGCCCGCAAGACTCTGGACGAACTCTATCGCGAGGATCGATTGCTGCATCGTTTCGACAGTCACCTCCTCCAGCAGAAACTTGATCGCCTTGCGGGTGCGCACCGGCAGTGGCTGGAGCAGAATGCCGATTGGATCCGCCATCAGGTGAGGAAGCGCTTCGTCGAGCATGTGCAAACCGCCAACCAATCGGCGACGGTCCTTTCGCCCGAGCAGAAGTTGTTCAAGAAATCCTACAGCGCGGGTCGTCGCGAGTTGGAGCATGAGTTCGGGAAAACGATGCGCTACAAGTCCATCCGTGATCTCGCGGCGGAAGAGAGTGGCGAGGTGGTGCGCGATCTGAAACCGATCTGGCTGATGAGCCCGCTTTCGGTTTCCGACACACTGCCGCTCGATACCGGGTTGTTTGATGTGGTGATCTTCGATGAAGCGAGCCAGATCCCGGTCGAGGATGCCGTGCCCGCCGCCTACCGGGCGCAGCAGGTGATCGTCGTCGGAGATGAGATGCAGCTCCCTCCCACCAGCTTTTTCAACAGCGCCGGGGATTCGGACGATGAGCTGACTTTCGAGGAAGAAGGTGAAGCCGTCAGCGTGATGATGGATGCAGACAGTTTCCTGACCCAGTGCGCCCGCAACTTGCCCAGCACGCTGCTCGCCTGGCATTACCGCAGCCGCTATGAATCACTGATCAGTTTCAGCAACGCCGCATTCTATGGCGGCGAACTTTACACCATCCCTGATCGACAGATCATGACCTTGGATGGCGAGGAAATGCTCGTGTCCACGGCGGCGGAGGCGGCGGAATGGGTGCCGGATCTGCTTGCGAAGCCGGTGAGTTTCATCCGCTGCGAGCACGGCGTTTATTCGGATCGCCGGAATGCGGCGGAGGCTGAGGTCGTCGCGCAACTTGTCCGCAGCCTCCTGATTGCTGAAACCGGCATGAGCATCGGGGTGGCTGCGTTCAGCGAGGCGCAGCAGGGACAGATCGAATCCGCGCTGGATGCGCTGGCTGCCCTGGATTCGGATTTCGCAACCCGCCTCGAAGCGGAGTATGTCCGCGAGGAGGATGACCAATTCTGCGGCCTGTTCGTGAAGAACCTTGAGAACGTCCAGGGCGACGAGCGGGACATCATCCTGATGTCGGTTTGCTACGCTCCCGATGAGAAGGGCAAGATGCGGATGAATTTCGGGCCGATCAACCAAAGGGGAGGGGAGAAGCGACTCAATGTCATCTTCAGCCGGGCCCGTCATCACATGGTGCTCGTCAGCAGCATCCGTCACACCCAGATCACCAACGATTACAATGATGGTGCCCGTGCCTTGAAGGGCTTCCTTCACTACGCGGAGAGCCTCTCACGTGGTGAATCCTCGATGGCCCGGCAGGTTCTCGATGGGCTGAATCCCCTCAAGCGCAAGACATTGGATCGGGTGGCCGAGCGAAGTGAGATCGTTTCCCAGATCGCGAAGGCTTTGGCGGGGCGGGGCTGGGCGGTCGAGACGAACACCGGGCAAAGCCGGTTCCGGTGCGATGTTTGCGTGCGACCCAAGGAGGCCGATCGTCATCAACTGGCAATCCTGGTGGACAAGGGCGGGGAGCACGGAGTGCTGGAGCGCTTTCTCACCCGGCCCGGCATTCTCCGGTCATTCGGTTGGCAGGTGGTCGTAGTGACGGCAAAGGATTGGTGGCACGAACCGACAGCGATTCTTGAGCGGATCGAGCGGGTCCTGCGCAGTGAAATTCCGGATCAGGAAGCCCTTGGTGAGATCGAGATGACCTCCGACGACGCGACACCTCCAGCACCCGAGAGCGAACCTGACAAGCCCGCTCCCATCCCGGCGACGTCAGGCGTTCAGCGATTCGAGTTCATCGAAGGAACCTCGCGGAAGTTCTGGGAGATCGGCCAAGTGAATGAGGTGCTGAACATCCGATACGGCAGGATCGGCACCGACGGTCAGTCCCAGGTGAAATCCTTCTCTGATCCCGAACGCGCCAGTCGAGAAATGGAGAAGCTGATCAGGGAGAAAATCCGGAAGGGTTACGTCCCGACAGGCCTGAGTTGACGATTCTGAGCTTACTAAACTCTGAGAAAGCTCGGTTTGCTTTGATGCAATGGATCGCTGCCAATCCGAGATGGAAACGAATGGAAATCACTGCTTTTTCCTCATTCCAGATCCAGAAACCACTTGATGCTGCTGGTTGGGATTTATCGCTTTGATCACCGATCCGACGAGAAACTTTGCAAAAGTCCGGCAGCTCGGATTGATGGTGGGCGGTAGGGATGGAATCGACTGGATTTCAAACTGCAAAGCGATCTCGATCCTCTCATCGACTGTCCATCACCCACATGCGCCTGATCCTGTTTTTCGCCCTGCTGCTGCCAACGGTTCTCACTCAAACTCATGCGGCGGAAGACCGACCGAACATCCTGTGGATCACCAGCGAGGACAATGCCGCCCAGTGGATCGGCTGCTACGGGAATTCCGAGGCCAGCACCCCGCGCATCGACGCGTTGGCGGCGGGTGGGCTGAAATTCACCCGCGCCTACACCAACGGTCCGGTCTGCGCGGTGGCCCGTCCAACCATCCTCAACGGCGCCTAACAGCCTGTTGAAATACCCGGAAGGTTGTCGCCAGGGACGGCCTTCACGACTGACTCGGACAAAATCGAAGATCGAGAACCCCAAGGAATCAAGCTTTCGGAAACCAGCAGCCAGGTTCGCAGCGCCCAAGTATGCCGCGAATGTGGGTCGTCTGGGGTGTTTCAACAGGCCGTTAGGGGCACGGTGGAGCCGGTTCCCGTATTGTAGTCGTTCTTGCTCAACAGCGTGGCGTAACTCTGGCTGATGCCTCCCCCGACCGGCAGGGCATCTGTGGCGTAATTGCGTTCGTGACGGAGACCGTGTCGTTCCCGTAAGCCGGGCAGAAGGTGACGCCATTGGCGGTCGGACAAGTGGTTCCGGACTTGGCGATGGCTTTCACCAGCACACCGTTGGTGCTGGCGTCGGTATCGCCCGAGATATCATGGTGCGAACTCGATTCGATAGAACGCCCTATCTAACAAAGCGGGATCGGTGAATGTTGAAGTGGATCCCGCTCCACCGGTGACGGTTCCGATCACATTCCATTGATTCGCATTCAGCGAAACGCTGCGTTTGACGGTAAAGACGATGCCGGGCGCGCTCGGCCATTCCAAGGTGTGGCCGGAACAAATGGCTCGAAACGCGCTGGTTCCTTTTTTCGGATCAAGACCTAGCCGGAACTCTACCAGTTCGGAGGTTCCGTCTCCGTCGAAGTCGCTTCCAGCTGTTTGCACGAGACCGCCGAAATTCTGCTGTTCCCACGAATCCGACAAACCGTCTTCGTCCTGGTCATCAATGAACAGGACCACCTCGTTGGCACCGTAGGCGAGATGCGCCTGCGTTCCGGATGGCACGCCTGACAGCGCGATCGATCCGGTCCGGCTGCCGCCGTGGACAAGCAGCGGGAACCGCCCGAACGTCACACCGGAAGCAACGTTGACCTGAAGTGAGCCCGCGAGGGCGAGGTTTCCCGCGACGTTGATCCTGTCCCCGGACGGTGCCACATCCATGAGGATCGCCCCGCTTGGATTGATCTGAAGTGAGGCAACCGAGAGCGTGCCCGCCAATGGACCGGGAGCGAGCGATCCGGAAACGCTGACCGCCCCGCCTATCGACCCCTTGCCGGACAGCGTGGCACCTGAGGCGACGGCAACCGCGGTGCCACCGAGCGATCCTGTTACGGAAAGCTCACCGGCATTCACCGAGGTGCTCCCCGAGTAGGTGCATGCGCCGGAGAGGGTCAAGGTTCCGGTTCCAACCTTGATGACGGAAGTCGTGCCCGATCCATTCGAGATCACGCCGGGGAAGGCGGATGACTGGTTGCTGGCTCCGATGCTGAATGTGACTCCGGACGGATAGGAGACGATTGTGAGAACCGAACCCGCCACTCCTGTTAGAGAGCCAAGCTTGTAGGTGCCGCCGTTGCGCGCCGAGAGCGTGCGGGTGCCCAGATCGAACGAAGCGAGATCGGAACCGCCGGTTCCATTCAGGCGGACGTTTCCGGTGCCTGTGAGCCGCACCGT
>JAIYDT010000479.1 GCA_027487355.1 Verrucomicrobiaceae bacterium | reverse complement strand
TTCTTGGTGAGGGCATCGATCACGTAACGCGAATCCGAATGCAGCTCGACCGCGCAGGGTTCTGTTAGAGACTCGAGGCCCGCGATCGCGGCCATCAGCTCCATGCGGTTGTTGGTGGTGCGGGCGAAGCCGCTGGAGAGCTCCAGGCGATGCTTGCCGCATTTCAATACCACGCCGTAGCCGCCCGGGCCCGGGTTGCCCTTGCAGGCGCCGTCAGTGAAAATGGTGACCTGTCGCATCAGGAAATCGATCGGAGTTCGCGGCGGATTTTTTCCACATCCACCGTCTCGAGGTAGCGTTGGATGTTGGGGTAAGCGCCCGCGTGATGGCCGTAGGCGGGATCGTTCAGCTCGGCAATCGCTTTCTCGCGCGACCAGTCCTGCACGACCATCCGATACATCGCGACCACGACGCCGGTGCGATCCGAGCCGTGCCAGCAGTGCACGAGCACCGGCTTGTCCGGGCGCGTCAGCACTTTCAGCGCGGCCACGATGTCGGAATCGTGGATCCGCTCCGCGTCCATCGGCACGCGATGAAGCACGAGTCCGTCGGCCAGGCGATCATCCGCGTGATAATGCCGCAGGCTGAGCACCTCGCCGATGCCTGCAGTTTTCAAGTCCTGAAAGCCCACGGCATCCGGCTGCGACGACCGCCAGACGTGGCCATCGACGCGATGGAGGTTGTGCAGCGGGGCCGCGCAGGAGGCGAGCAGCAGGCAAGCGGCGATGGCGATCCGGCGGATCATGAAATCACGCCGAGTTCCTTGCCGACCTTCACGAAGGCCTCGATGCCCTGATCGAGCTGATCCTTCGTGTGCGCCGCGCTGATCTGGGTGCGGATGCGGGCCGCGCCCTGGGCGACGACGGGGAAGAAGAAGCCGATCGCGTAAACGCCGTGGTCGAGGAGTTTGGCGGAAAATTGCTGCGACAGGGCGGCATCTCCGAGCATGACCGGGGAGATCGGATGGTCCTTGCCGGCGATGGTGAAGCCGGTGCCGGCCATCGCGTTGCGGAAATACTCCGCATTCGATTTCACGCGATCCGCGAGTTCGGTCGAGGCCTCCAGCAGTTCGAAAACGGCGAGCGAGGCCGCCACGATCGGTGGCGCGATCGTGTTCGAGAAAAGATAGGGCCGCGAGCGCTGGCGCAGCAGGTCGATGATCTCCTTTTTCCCGGAGGTGTATCCGCCGGACGCGCCGCCGAGGGCCTTGCCGAGGGTGCCGGTGGTGAGGTCGATCTTTCCTAACAGGCCGCAGTGCTCGTGGGTGCCGCGGCCCTTTTCACCGAGGAATCCGGTGGCGTGGCAGTCGTCGAAGTGGACGATGGCGTTGTATTTCGCGGCGAGCGCGTGGACCTGGTCGAGCTGGGCGATGATGCCGTCCATCGAGAACACGCCGTCGGTGGTGATGAGCTTGAAGCGGGCCCCGGCGGCATCGGCGGCCTGGAGCTGCGCCTCGAGGTCGGCCATGTCGTTGTTGGCGTAGCGGAAGCGCTTGGCCTTGCAGAGGCGGACGCCGTCGATGATCGAGGCGTGGTTCAGCGAGTCGGAAATGACCGCATCCTCCGGGCCGAGCAGGACCTCGAACAGGCCGCCGTTGGCATCGAAGCAGGACGGATAGAGAATGGTGTCCTCGGTGCCGAGAAAGGCGGAGATTTTCTCCTCAAGCTGCTTGTGGAGCGTCTGGGTGCCGCAGATGAAGCGGACCGAGGCCATGCCGAAGCCCCAGCGGTCGAGTGCGGACTTGGCGGCTTCGACCACCTTCGGGTGATCGGCGAGGCCAAGGTAGTTGTTCGCGCACATGTTGATGACCGTGCGGCCATCCTTGAGGCGGACGGTGGAGTTCTGGGTCGAGTCGATGAGCCGCTCGCGCTTGTAGAGTCCGGCGGAGTCGATGTCGGTGAGCGTGTCCTGAAGATGCGAGATGAAACTGTCCGAAAGCATAACGCCGCGAGGATGGACCCGGAGGTCCGGGGGTGCCAAGTGCCGAATCAGGGAGGATCGGAGGGCTCGGGAGCTTTCGGGGAAACGGCAGGCCTGCGCTGGGGCAGCGGAGTCGAGGGTTTCGCGGCGGCGTATCCGGGCTTGGAGGGCCGACGGACCTGCTCGCGCTTCGGCTTCGGCTTCGGGGCGACGTGGACGACCTCGAAGGGCGGCTCGATTTCCGACTGCGCGCGACTGAGTTTGAAAATCAGACGGATCGACCACGACGACGCGGCCACGGTCAGGAGCAGCTCGCCCGCCATGACGGCCGGGGTCCTGATTTCGCTGCCGAGCACCCAGACGACGTTCATGCCCCACCAGGCGATCCACCAGGGCCGGACCAGCGGCAGGATGTCAAAGCGGGCCAGGCGTTTCTGCGTGACCTCCACGATCTCAAGCATCTGCTGATACGGCCCGAACAGATTCAGGATCGGGATGAAATAGGAACCGACGGCCGTCGGCGGATTGAGGTCCGGGTTGTGCGGCGCGATCCGTTTCGCGTTGGTCGAGCAAAAATAGGTCCAGCGGAGAAACCAACCTGCGGCGATCAGGTAAAGGACGATGCGGATCAGCGAAAGCGTGTGAAGCCCGCGGCGGATCAGGTCGCCCTCGAGCTCCCTCCACATCGACCAACCCTCCAGGGCCACGAAGCCGATCGAGGCCAGGGCATAGGCGAGGATGGCCAGGATGCCGAGCCAGCCGTCGAACCTCACCTCACGGAGCGGCACATTCGACTCCGCTTCGAGCATCGCCGATTGAAGCGGATTGAGCGGAGGGACGGGCGTGGATGACTTGGAATCCGGCATGGACAGCGTCAAGGTCACGAGATCATGGGAAAATGCACGCGGTTTCTTGTCTGAGGGGTCAGGGCTCCAACGGACGAGCGTCTTTGGGTGGATGCGAATGCGCTCAGTCAGCTTTTGAATTGTGACACCTGACGGCTTTCGCGCTTAAGGCCATTTGCCTCGATCTCAGGAAGCGTTCTCGTCGTGAATCCGCGATGACCCCTTTCATCCGGTCTTCACTCTCTCTTAATCTTTATGATTTGGTTTATCTTCCCCTTTAACGCAAATGCCGACTTCTGGGCGAAATCAAGAGTATAGATGATCTGAATGACCGTCCAGATCAGGAAAAATGACAACTTCAACGTATCCCCATCTTGATAGACAGAAACCAAGACCCCAAAAAATATGTAGACCAACAAGGCACTAATCAGAGACACGACGGCCTGGAAAGCTGCAATCCCCTTAATCGCAGCGCCCTGAAACAGCGGAAACAGCACAATCGTCAAGAACAGATCCCAGCGCATCATGGATGAAATATAAGATCCTTCCTCAGAAGAAATCTTAATATAATTAATTATCATAAAGAAGGAAACCATGGAGCAGCTAAATAGAAAGAAGTATATATATAAATCCATTAGGCCTCTTGCGGAAAACTTGCTTTTCATTTTTACAGTCGCAGATAAGTCTTGGGGGTCAGTCCTCGAGTCTTGGGGGTCAGTCCTCGCGCTTTAACATCCACCCGCCCACGAGACTGCTTTGGATCGTCGGTTGGCGCTTGTAGGCGACAACCCAAGAGAACGCTAAAGAAGCCGGAACATGG
>JAIYDT010000551.1 GCA_027487355.1 Verrucomicrobiaceae bacterium | reverse complement strand
GTGACGAGGCCGATGCCGCGCAGCACGAACTCGGCGCCGTTCTCCTCCACCACCTTGCCGCCGACGTTGAGGTTCGCATTCTGAACGGCGGTCATCACGTCCATCAAGGTCACGTTGGCAGCGCGCATTTTCGTCGAGGAAAGCTCCACCTGATACTGCTTCACGAAGCCGCCGATGCTGGCGACTTCCGCGACTCCCTGGACGCTGCCCAGTTGATAGCGGACATACCAATCCTGGAGCGATCGGAGCTGTGCGAGATCATAGCCGCCGTCCTTCGCTTTCGTGGGATCGACGTCGAGGTAGTACTGGTAAACCCAGCCGAGTCCTGAGGCATCGGGACCTAGTTGGAGCTTCACGCCCTCGGGCATCGAGCCTTGGAGATAGTTCATCCGCTCCAGCACGCGGGCTCTTGCGAAATAGGTGTCAATCTTGTCCTCGAAAATGATCGTGACGAGTGAGAAGCCGAACATCGAGTTGGCCCGCACCTCCTTCACTCCGGCGAGGCCCTGAAGGCCGGTGGAAAGTGGAAAGGTCACCTGGTCCTCCACCTCCTGCGGGCTGCGGCCCATCCAGTCGGCGTAAACGAGCACCTGGTTTTCGGTGAGATCCGGGATGGCGTCGACCGGAGTCTGGTAAAGCGCCTTCACGCCCAGGGGGATCAGCAGCAGAGCGGCGCAGGCGACGAGGAACCGGTTCCTTAGGCTCCATTCAATGATGCGTTCGATCATGGCTTGGTCCTGTCAGGGTTTGATCTCGGTGGCGCAGTCCTGCATTTCCTTGCCGAAAAAGGGGTTGAGTCCGGGTCGTCCGCCGAGCTGGAGCCAGCGTCCCTTTTTCGCGGCGCCGGGAATGGCTTGGTTGACCATGGTGCATTCCCAGATGTCGAACGCCGGCGCGCCCTGGATGTCATGGAGCGGTTGCAGGACGTTGGTGGCCGCCATGGTGAATTTGAGGAACGCGGTTCGTGCGTCTTTCAGGTTCTCGAAGCCATGGAAATGACGAGCCTCGTCGAGGGCATCGAGACCTGGCGGGTCCGATGAGGTCTTTCGCAGAGCTTTGGTCAGCGTGTAGGTCTCCATCATTGAAGGAGCGCTGGCCTGGTTGAATGCCACCAGATCATCGGCGGCGAGGGCTTTCGACATTTCATCAGCCATCTTGAGAAAGGTAGTCAGGGCTTTCTGCTGTTCCTCGTTCAGTGACTTCACCTCGCTGGCCTTGGCCGGTGGTGCTTCCTCGCTCATGAACGAGCGGTTCATTTCCGCCTGGCCGTCGATGAGCAGGTTGCCGTTGGTCACGACCTTGTCGCCTTCCGTCAGTCCGGAAACGATCTCAAGAAGCGAATCGCCGCGACGTCCGAGCTTCACGATGTTGCGGGCATAGGCTCCGTTGCCACGATCAACATAGACGACCGCCTCCGGTCCGGTCTGGATCACCGCAGAGCGCGGCACGCTCAGGACGGTTGGGGCTTCCACGTTCACGCTGCCATCCGCATAAAGCTTGTGAAGCAGCTCACGGCGACCGTTTACCAATGGATTCGGAAGGATGACCCGAACCTTGGTCGAGCGCGTGGCTTCGTCGAAGTTCGGATCGATGAAGGCGATCTTTCCTTCAAAGGTCCTGCCGGGCAGCGAGGGGGTCGTGATGCTTACCGTTTCACCCAGTTTCACCCACGGAAGGTCCTGCTCGTAGGCTCGGAACACGAACCACATCGTGGAAAAGTCCGCGATCTCAAACAGCTTGTCGCCGGTCGCCACAGTCTGGCCTTCGTAAACATCCTGGCCGACGATGGTGCCACTGATCGGCGAGAGGATTTCGGATGTCAGGGCGTCTGTCGGCTTCAGATCGACCGCGCGGATCTGCTCCTGATTCAGTCCCATCTGACGGAGTCGGAGGCCAGCCTGGATCTTCAAATCACCACTGAGCTGGCGATACTCGCGTTCGGTCTGAAGGAGCGTGGGACTGTAGAGCTCGGCGAGTGGCTGGCCGGCGGTGACCTCGGCTCCCATGGTGTTGACGAACAGTTTCTCCACACGGCCATCGACGTAGGCGGACAGGATCCGATGGCGGCTGGCATCGTCATCGATCATTCCGGCGACCTCAAGGGTGCGGACGAGTGGCTGTGTCATTACCTTCACGGTCTGTACGCCGACGACCTGGATCTGGTTCTGCATCAGCGCCACGACATTCCCGCTACCCGATTCATCGAAGGATTTTTCGCCGGGATAGATGGGCACGAGTTCCATGCCGCAGATCGTGCAGCGACCTGGCTTGTCGCTTTTGATCCAGGGATGCATCGGGCTCTGGTAAAACAGCGGTTTCCGTTCGGCGGAGGTCGGGGCGGCGGGCCTGTGCATGACGAACCAGGTGGCGGTCACGGCCAAGGCGGCTGTTAGAAGAATGGTGAGGAAGGTTTTCATGGGTCAGGGTTGGTTCGTGGGTGGAACCAGCAGGTTGAGTTCTTCGAGGGCGACCAGTTGCATCGCGATGAAACGACGCTGTTCCAGACGGATGGAAAGCAGGGTGCGGTTGGCTTCGAGCAGGTCGGTGAGTGAGGCCTTTGAGCTGATCCACGCGCTTTCAATCGAGTGGGTCGCTTCCACGGCCCGGTCATGGATTTCGCCTGAGTAGGCGCGCGCTTGGGCGGCGGCGTTTGCAGCTTCGGTCGCGGCGGTCAGCACCTTTGAGGCGACATCCAGGCGGGCGGTTTCGATGTTTTGATTCGCCGAACGTTCGCGGTTCCGGGCGGCGGAGATTTTCGCGTTGTAGGAGGATTCGTTGAACCAGGGCAGGGTCATCTTCAACCCCACTGTGGCATCGCGGAAATCACCTCCGGAGTAGAGTCCGGTTTCGACACCCACTGACAGCGCGGGCTGCTTTTCCCGATCGGCGATGTGGGTGTCGGCATGGGCGGCTGAGGCGCTCGCCCGCATCGATCGGACCTCGGGGTTCGCGTAGGGAATCCGTGCGATTTCCGAGCTGGCGAGTGGCGAGGGCGCAGGGGAGTTCTGGAGTTTCAAGGTCGGCCAGGCGGACTCCAGGGGACGTCCGAGAATCAGGTTCAGTTGTTGCGCCAAACCGTCCCGGCTGCGTTTTGCTGCTTCGAACACCTGCGTTTCCTTGGCGAGGTCGACATCCAGACGCAGGGCATCGGCGGCTGAGCCGTCGGGATTCGCCGCGCGTTGTTTCGCATTGCCGACCATGGAGGAAAGCCAGTTGAGCTGGGTCGTCTGGATGGCGATCGCCTCATCCGCGAGGGCGAGTTCAATCACGCTCCGTGCCGCCTCGGCGGAGATTCCGAGACGGGTCGAGCGCGATCCCTCGACCTCCGCTTTTCGAAGAGCCTCGGCCTTCGCTAGGTTCGCCTCATACATTCCGGGGCGGGGAAGGGTCTGCTCGAAGCTGAGCCGGACGTCGCCATCGTCACG
>JAIYDT010000036.1 GCA_027487355.1 Verrucomicrobiaceae bacterium | reverse complement strand
GTGCCATTGAGCGTCAGGCCGAAAGCTCCTTGCCAAAAGTAGGTTCCAAGGGTGTAAGGGTTAGAAATAGCGATTCCGCGCGTGGTGCCAGCGACAACTTCACCATTGATATGGCTGATGGCGGCACTGCCGAAAGCATTGGAATTACTGATGTTGACTCCGTTGACTCCACCCAGCGTGAGGGTTCCACTGATGCCAGGATTGCTGCTGGTGATGTTCATGGAGGCACCGCCGTTGATCCGGATGTTGGATCCAGCGATCGGAGTGGAAAGGGTGGTGGTCGTGGTCTTGGTGATGACGGCCTGGCTGACACCGTTGTTCATCGTGAGGGTGTTGGTGCCGCGCAAGAGCCATGGGGAACCGCCAGCGGCGTTGTCGCTGAACGTCATGTTCCCGATCGTGCGGGTGGAGTCCACCGTGACGACCGTGAGCTGGGTGATGTTGCTGCCGAAAGTCGCTGTGTTGCTGGCTCCATTGGCGACCGTGGTTCCAGTCCATTGGGCGGAGGCGCTCCAGTTGTTGGGGCCGAAACCCGTGCCTGACCAGGTTCCAGATTGGGCGAGAGCCGAGCTGCCGGTGGCGACAAACGCTGCTACAACGAGTGCTGGGGAGATCCAGCGATTGAGACGATGTGGTTTCATGAATGATGAGTTTGAGGGAGGTTAAACGGGCGGAGAATAAGGAGTTCATTCTTGGGTCACCGCGACCACTCACTCCGAAAAGACTATTTGAAAGATAGGATGGTGGCGCGCTAGATCAATGGAAGGAGTGGACTTTGAACTGTGCTTCTTTGGAGTACAGTTGGAGCGGTGGATTTGAGGAGACTGCTGAATCGATCGATCAGATACAAAAGCTCTGTAACTGAGGATTTTTCGATAGGAGACTCATCGGAAACTGATTCATTCCATTCGGCGACAGGAGACAGAGCCAGGAGACCCAGTCCAGGGCGAGGCCTTTGCTTCTTGGCGGACGGGGTAGGCCAGAATGGACGCGCTGCGGAACCCAATGACGGGGTCCTGGACGACTGGAAAGCTGAAGGTTCCTGCGGCGATCACAGCGTCTGGTTTTCATTTCGGGATTGGTGTTTGGGACGAAACACTAAGCTGAAATCGGACCGATGCGTGAATTGAGTCTCCATTTCTAATGGTCCATACCAGGGACCATTTCTCGCTCGACGCAGACGAGGAAGTGAAGGAGCATCGATCAATGAAGAATGAGATCGAAAGGCGATCGATCACGGCGCAGCTTGCGGATCGAATCGCCGATGCCATCGACTCCGGCACTTGGGCGTCCAAGCTTCCAGGCAAGCGGACGCTGGCGAAGCTCTATGGAGTCAATATCAAGACCTGCGCTGCGGCGATGGTGCTGTTGGAGAAAAGGGGGCTGATCAGTCCCGGAACTGCGGGGAGGGAGAGGGTCATCCCAAGCAAGCCTTCGAGGAAAAAGCGGATCTCCCGATCCAACCAAGTGTTGATTCTGCTGCATCAGGCAGATGCGCCCTCGAATCTTGAGGACATCCAGTTGTTCCGACGGATCAGCGAGATTTGGTCGAAGGTGCACGGGGAGGCATTCCTGGTGGGCGTGGACTACCCCCGCTATCGCAGGCCCGGTCCGGTCATAGACAAGTTGATCAAGCGGCACTCGGCTTCCGCGATGATGCTTCACATGTCATGGGAGAACTGGTGCCGCGAAGCCCTGAAGCGGATCCCGACCTACCAGGCAGGAGGCACTCGTGAATGGAGCTCCGAAGGCTCGTTCGGCGCAAGCTCCATGGAAAATGATTCCGTCCGCGTGCTCGGGCATTTGAGAAAACTCGGACATCGGCGCATTCTCACTCCCACGCTCGCCTGGGACGACGTGCGCTGGCGCTGCGTTTGCTCCTATTTTTCAAAAGACTGGAATGAGCCGCCGCCAGTCGGGGCATGGGAGGACTACTGCCCGCGTTTCGTGGAAAATGTTCCTGAAGTCTGGGACATATACTGGAAAAAGGCCTTTGCTGCGGTCCGTCCTACGGCCGTCATCCTGAGGGATGACAGCCTGTTGCTTTCCCTCTACGGATACTGCGCGATGACCGGGCTGCGGATTCCAACTGATGTGTCGGTGGTGCTCCTGAGTCACGACAAGCTGTGGGAGTATCTCAAGCCCAAACCGACCATGCTCAGATATCCGGTGAACACGGCAGCAGCACATTTCCAGAAGTGGGTGGACAACGACCTGCACCCGATCGGTCGCAAGATTTTTGAGCTGGACTGGGTGGAAGGGAACAGCATCGCGCCCCCATCGATGAAATCATGATCTTCGGTTCCGTGGGCATGCTCGGAAGAGCATGCCGAAACCGGCGAGTGACATTTCCAGTCGCGGAGATGGAACGCTCCGAACAAGAGGGCGGTGTGTTCCTTCGCCGCAATGAGAGTCGTGGACTTTGAACAGTAATCGAGCCAGATGACAGCTAGACGCCATTCGGAACCGGTGCTGAGTCATCTCCGGGGAACGCAAGGAGCCCGCGAGGGCGGGCCCCTTGGTTACATGAGGCTGGGACTGCAAATCTCATCCGACCCTGCGGCGGCGCAGAAGGGCAAGTAGTCCGAGCCCTCCGAGCAGGGCAGCTTCTGGCTCTGGCACCACCGAAATGACGCCGTTGGTGGCGAAATTGCTGGTGTCCCAGGCCAGGCCGCTGCCGAGGGTAGGGAGCAAGAGGTCGGAGGAAACATCGAAGCCGCTTGTGTTGAAAGTGGTCGCGTCGAATAGGTTGAAGCTGTCGCCTTGGGCAGCGGTGAAGCCACCGAACCAGGAGACCTTGATGGTGCCATCGAGGGTGAGGGTGGTGGCGACGTCGATGGCGTCATAGAAGCTGGTTCCGCTGGAAAGAAGTGTGCTGCGGGAAAGGCCGCCGAGTTCAAACGTGGTGATGGCGGAGGTGCCGAGGGTGAGGCTGTCGCCGTAGGACAGGAAGCCCGGGCTATTGCCGGGATTCAGTGCGCCATTGATGGTGACGGCTCCGGAGAAGGAGCCGGTTCCGCTGACCGACCCGCTTGTATCGACTGTGACCGTTCCTCCAACGATACCGTTGTTGATAAGAGCCGCGCCGTTCGAGACGCTGACGGCGGTGTTGCCGAGGCTGCCACTGACAAGGAGTGTGCCAGCAGAGATGGAGGTGTTGCCGATGTAGCTGTTGGTGCCTGAAAGAGTGAGGGTGCCACTGCCGGATTTCACCAGTGCGCCGGAGCCGCTCAGTGCGCCGGAGAGACCGATGTTTCCGCCGCTGGTATTGAAGGTGGTTCCAGTGGATGGGCTGGCCAATGTCATGGCGACCGAGCTGGTCCAGGCAGCGGTGGAAGAGACCGTGGTGGCGGCCAGGTTGACCTGAATGGCGTTCGTTCCGCTGCTGGTGATGCCTCCCGAACCGATGTTGAGCGAGCCGCCGGTGGCGGTGACCGTGCCACTGTTCACCGCGAGGGTGTTGGCGGTGAAGGAGCCTCCGGAGAGGACAAAGCTTGCATCGTTGCCAGCGGAATCCACGGCTCCGGTCCCGCCGTTGGCGGCGAGGGTGGCGGTGCCGGAAAGTGTGGTGGAGCCTGCTGTTTGGCTGTAAGTGCCGCCGCGGTTGGCGGTCGTATTGGCGGTCGAGCTGCTGTTCAACGTCATGCTCCCGGCACTGATTGTGCCGGAGCTGCGGAAGAAGGAACTATCGGCGGTGACGCCGCCGCCCGTGGTGTTGCCTGATCCGGCCACGGTGATCGCACCCGCCGTCGTGACCGAGCCGAGGTTGTTGAAATTCGCGCCCCACTGGGCCTGGACGGCGATTCCGGAAGTTCCGTTGATCACGCCGGTGGAGCCGACGGTGAAACGGTCGATGTTCACCGTCGTGGAGCCGGTGTAGGTGTTGTTGTTGCCGTTGATGGTGGATGCGCCAAACGTGCTGATATCCTTGGTGACATTGCCCGCTCCGGTGATGTTCTGGGTGGAGGAAAGGGAGATGTTGCGCAGCCGCAATTCGCCGTTGTTCGAAAGTGCGATGCCACTGGTGGCCGTCGCATTGGCGAGAATCAGCCGAGTGCCATTGACGGTGGTGGCTCCGGTGTAGGTATTGGCCCCGCTTAGCGTCGTATTTCCGCCGCCGATGAGGGTAAGGCTGCCCGCGCCGCTGATGACGTTGCTGAACGTGAGATTTTTGCCGCTGTAGGTGGTTTCAAAGGTGTTCGCGCCTGCCAGTGAGACGGTTCCGCTCAAGGTGTAAGTGCCGTCCTCGTTTTCCACCCGGCCACCGTTCAACGCGAGGTTGTTGGTGATGGTGAAACTGGCATCATTCTTGATCCACAAGCGAAGGATGCCGCCGGAGTTGACATTGACGGTGCCGGTGCCGAGGGCGGCGGTAGTTGAGGTATTCGCGAGAGTTCCACCAGTGCCCAGGGAAACCGTGCCATTGACGATGGTCGTGCCACCGGAGTAGGTGTTGTTTGACAAGCCGGAAAGGGTCAGCACGCCAGTTCCGCCGTTTTTGATCAGGCTGCCTGCCCCACTGATGACGCCGGTGAGAGACTGAGCGGTGGACGAGCCATGCTCAAGATTTGCGCCGGAGGAAATGGCGACGGTTCCGGCATAGGACCCTGCGTTTAGGCGGCCGCTGCCTCCCACGAGGAGTTTGCCACCGGTGATTGAAGTATTGCCGGTGTAGGTATTGGAGCCGGACAGCGTCCAGGTGCCGCTGCCAGACTTGGCAAGGGAAGTAATGTTTCTCACTCCTGCCACGGTATAAGAGGAACCAACCGCACCGCTCACGGCCGTGGTGGCGGCACTAAGGGTGACCACCTTGGTTCCGGTATTGATGGCGGTGACAGTGGTTCCCGGACCAATTCCGGTTCCGGAGATTGAGGCACCGACCGTGACGCCGTCCACGGAAGCGAGAGTCACCGTGGTCGCGCTGGCGGCAAAGGTAGAGGAGAGGGAAGTGCTTCCGGTGGTGCTGTTGTCAACAATGGCTCCTGAAATTTCACCGGTGCCTGCAGTGGAGCCGGAAAGTGTCAATGTCTTGCTGCCGATTCCAGTGGTGGTGTTGGCACTGCTGAATCTCAGAAGACCGGTTCCCGACTGGTTGATGGTGGCTCCGCCGGAGGTGCCTGCGAGATTGATTACACGGTCAGTCGTGCTGCCGGTTCCGGTGTATAAAAGGGTTCCGGCAATTCCGGCACTGCCGAAGCCCAGAGTGCCGTTGGCCGCGGTTGCCACATTTCCGAGTGAGCTGCCGGTGGTGTCACCGACGTTCTTGATTGTGCTGATGGAAATGGTTCCACCGCTGATGGTGGTGGCACCGGAGTAGGTGTTGTTGCCCGCGAGAGTGAGGGTGGAGGCTTCGGTGCCTTGGGTGTGATTCAGCGAACCTGTGCCGCTGACGACTCCATTGAGCGTGAGGGTCTTGTTTCCCCATACGCCGTTGACCGTGTTCGCACCGGTGAGGGCGATGTTTCCGGTGAGAATGTGGTTTCCATCCTCATAGGCAAGTGTCGCAGTGTTGAGGTTGATCGCGTTGGCAATCGTGTAGGTGTTGGTGGTGCTGCCGGCGCGGAAGCGGAGCGTCCTGCCGCTGCCGACGGTGATGGTGCTGGTGCCGAATGGGGTGTAGGTGCCAGAGGCTCGTGTGCCCATTTCCGAGCGGAGCTCGCCGGTGTTCACGCTCGTTGCGCCACTGTAGGTGTTTTGCGCGGTGAGAATCAGTGCGCTACCTCCTTGTTTGTTGAAGCCCCCGGTGCCGGAGATTACGCCGTTGATGGTCAGAGCGCCCCCACTCACGTCGAAGCCGCCGTTATTGCCGGATGCCAGGGTGATGCCGCGGTTTGCACCAAGGGAGAAGGCGGTACCCGTGAGGTAGTTCGAAAGATATCCTCCGGAAAGGGTGAGGCTGGCTGCATTGAAGGTGCCAGGCGTTGCACCAAGACTGGCTTCCTTGTCGATGCAGAGGAAGCCTCCAGTGGCGGTAGTGTTACCGGTGTAGGTGTTCGTCCCGCGGAGGTGGATGGAATCTGTCGCGGTGACGTTTCCCGCACCACTGATCACGCCGTTGACGTTGATGAATCCGCCACTCAGGGAGAGAGTGGTGCCGCTATCGACCGCAATGTTGTTGCTGAAGGCAGTTCCTACCGAAATAGCGGTGTTGGCGGTGACGTTGATCGATCCGGTACCGAAACCGGTCGCGTTGGAAAGCGTGACGCTGCCGCCACCGAGAATGGTTCCGCCGGAATAGGTGTTCGCCCCTGACAGGGTGAGGCGTCCTGCGCCCGTCTTGGTCAGACTGTTGGTGCCGGCGAGGATGGCGCTGATGGTGGCGTCGGTGGTCGTGGTGACGGTTGAGGTGGTTCCTCCGGAGAGTGTCAGGGTGCTTGCCCCACCCAGGACCCAAGCGGATCCGCTGGCTCCGTTGTCGCTGAAAGTCAGGTTGCCAATGGTGCGATTGCTATCAAGCGTGACCGTGGTGGCAGCGGTGATGTTGCTCGAAAACAACGCGGTGAAACCGGAGTCGTCCGCAATCGTTCCACCTGACCACATCAGGGAGTTCGACCAATTGTTCGGGCCGACGGAGACGTCGGTCCATGTTCCATCTGCCGCCTTGGCGGTGTTGCAAGCAAGGAGCAGAGGAAGAAGCCAACGGTTCAGGATAGATGATTTCATGGCGACGAATCAGGGCAAGCAGGTCGCGACAGAACCAAAGCCATCGCTACCGGAGCTATTCAATAGCCTGAACCGGGCCATTCCAATGGTGGCCTAAGGTAAAAGACTGTTTCTTTTTGGGATACACTTCCAGGTGAAGTGAATATCTGCAATGGGAGTTGCCATCGCTTCCCCCCAAACGGTTCTAGGTATTGCCAAGTCCGGAGATCCTGCGGTTGCCTGATCTCCCCGCTGCAGAGGAGATCAAAATGAGTTCAAGGACTTGGGAATTTCGGCGGATCCGCTTCAGACTGCGGGCGGCTTTGGAGAACGTGGCTTCACCAACCCCTACCAGACAGATCCCGCTTGGGAAAGGCGAGGCTGCGGGTTGGTTGAGAGACAGGTCTTCTTCTGCCTTCATGGAGGACCAAGCGTCCACTGCATCGGCGTGTTGTCTTTCGGCGTGACCACGAGTGTCGTGCTTTTGTTTTTCCTCGTCGTGGTCACCGCCGCGCCTGGAGCTGCCTGCCAATCGCCCTTCAACAGAAGAGAGATCCGAACGTCCGGGTAGGGATCGCCATTCTTGAGCTTGGTGAAGGCGAGGCTGCAAAGGAGTTTGTGGCCATCGCGCCGGACCATGACGAAGCAGGGCTCGCTGCAGGACCTCAGCGGGCTGTTGTCGGAAAGTTGTTCTTCCGGCTGATAGATGGCGTAGCCAAAGGTGTCACTGCCGAGATCGTGAACGATGTGGGCCTTTTCATCGGACCGGAGAATCTCCAAGGCTGGCTTGGCGGCGAGTTCCTTCATCTGCTCCGCTGTGGTCCGGATCACCGCCGTGTAGGTGCAGGCAGCGGACTTCGGCTGCGGCCCGTGATCGAACCATCCGAGGGCGAAGTTTCCCCGGGTGGACTTGTAGAATTTCTCAATCGTGGTGAGGTCCTTGATCTGACCGCGGATGTTCTGATACGTGACAGGAGGAGATATGGGATTCTGTTTCGGATCAACGAGATACTTGTCGATCAGGTAGAGCCACTCCTGCGGCTTGTTCGAAAGCCGGAGCGGATCATTTCCTGCGGGGATCAGATAGCCGGTGCCCTTGTTGTCGATCAGCCAACGAGTCTTCTCGAAGCTGACACTTCGTTCCATCGGAAACGCTTGAAGCGGCTCGCCATCGAGCATGACGAGCCCGGAGTCCGTCGCGATGGAGTTCTGATAGAGGGTGGTGATGACTGGTGCCTGCTGGTTTTTCTTGTCGGCGACGATGCCGCTGGTGATGGAGGTGATGCGATTCCCGAAGCAGAAGTAGGATTTCTGAAAACGGGTGCCTGTGCCCTGGAACTGCATGCCCCAGAGTCCATCCTGGCCGAGCGAGGTGCCTCCTGTGAGCGGACTGCTGTTTCCATACATCGCATAGCCGTCGAAAAGGTCGCGGGATGCTTCGAACTTCAGGGCTGTGGTCCCGGGAAAGTGGCACCAGTTCCAGCCCTCATAATCCCAGCCACTGTCCTTGAGGTTCGGAGGATTGCCGGTTGAGGTGATGACGAGTGATCCATGGCGGGCGAAGCGGCCGTAGTTGTTCTGCTGGGTCCAGCCGTAGATCTCGAGTCCGCGCCAGAAGGTGGACATGCCGGCGATGCTGGCCGTCCATCCATCGCGGCGATGCACGGCGATCGGGGCTCCGTTGAGGGCCAGAAAACCACTCGGCGCGAGGGGCTGGATGTCGCTAGCGAGCCAGCTCTTGAAAGGCTCCTTGGCGAAATCCGGGTGGGGCTGGCCGGACTTTTCATCGCGCATCAGCCAGAGGGCGATCGAGGCCATTTCCTTGTCGAGCGGATCCTTGCCATCCGGGGTGCCCATCAGCGCGAGTTCACGCGCCACAGTGGCCACGCCGCCCGAACTCATCGGAGTTCCGGCGCGCATGCCAAGGTTGTAGGCCTGCTGGCCGGCGCTGAAGGTATGGGCCAGCGAGCGGACGTAGGTCTTGAGCCGTTCGTGGGCCTGTGGGTCGGCCTTGAAGGTCGTCTTCGCCGTTTCCCTCAGGACCTGGACGAGGCGGGGGAGATTGTAGGAGGCATAGGCGTAGTGAAATCCGCCGTGGTGGTAGGTGCAGCCGTCGGGGGCGATCGTGTTGGGCTCGACGATGGCGAGGTTGAGGAAACGCTGTGCGATCCGAAGGTGCTGGACTTGCTCGGCCTCGGTCGGGAACATCAAGGCGCAGGCGATGAGTTCGCGATGCCAGAAGCCGAGTCCATCCATGCTGCTGGATGGGTGCTCTTTCGCGAAATCCCCGCTACTGTGGCTGCCGTAGTTGTCGATCAAGGCCTGGGCCACTCCGCGTGCCAGGCCTGCATCGGCGAGCTCTTTCCGCATGCCGTAGAAGCAATTCGTGGCGGCGATCGGATAGTTGTCCCAGGCCCCCAGACGGATTCCCTGCGCCCAACCCTGATCGAGAAGATGGGCGGTGAGGTCGAGAAACATGCTTCGCAACTCATCGGCTTCGGGTCCGTCTTTCGATTGGTGGTAGGCATTCCGCACCGCCTGGCAGGTCTTGAGATAGTCGCCGTAGGGAATGAAGCCCTCGGGTTTCAAGGCGGTGCCTCCATCGATCGGACGGCCGGTGATTGTCTGCCCGTCACGCTTGATCCGATAGGAGGAGACAGTTTCGCGGAGTGACCTGAGCTGATCGGGGCTCACTCCTTTTCCGGGAGCGCTTCGAGTCTGAAGGAATACTTGGGAAAGCCTTGTGACGTCTGCTTTCTCCGCGTCGGTGGGTTGAGTCCGCTTCGGGAGCCAGGGTCGGTTGCGGGCTGGATCCTCGGGGCTGAGAATGACGGAATCGGGATGCTTGATTCCTTCCGGGACGCCGACCCAGGGAGCCTCCGGAGACTGGGTGGCGGTGAATTCAAGGTTGGTGTTGAGATCATCGAGGAAAAGATTTCCGGGCGATTTGGTCTCGGGCGCATGAAACCGGATCGAGTCGATTGCTTGTCCGGAGGGCAGACCCAACTGGCCGAACCCCGAACCCAGGATCCGCCATCCCCGGAAGTTTATCCAGAACCAACCGCTGGCGATCACCTTGTCCTGCTTCATCAGATCGACCACCATCCGTGTCGGCATCGGCTCCGCATTGTGGACCCACAGCGCGAATCCGGACTTCGGTCCCAGCTTTGCGAAAGAAGCGGGATCACGAAAGGTGAGCGTGCCCGGACTTCCTGACCAAGTCCACTTGATGGAGTGGGCTCCTGATTTGAAATGCTCTGGTGAAATCGAGAGCTCGCCGCCTGAAGACTTCAACGAGCCTGGAACCCCACTTTCGAAGTCGATACGGATCGGGCTTTGAGCGGAAAGAACCCCTGTTGTGAGAAGGGCGATGAGCTGGACATACTTCATGCAAGAGCCACCGATACCTGATTCCGGGCGCCGGCCTTTCGTCAGAATTCGGTGACCTTGTCCACCTTCAGCAACCAACCTGCCTCTCCGGCATGGAGCTTGTACTGGAGTTGTCGTAGTTTCCCGGTCGGTTCAGCTTTCGACGCGTCTTCCGGATAGATCGGGAAACGCCTACCGAGGATGCCTTCGAGCACCGCGAACTCGTCGCCACCGCGATAGCCCTTGGCGTGTTCAGCGAGGTCCGGCAGGCTGATCTGGCTGAGTGACTTCTTTTTGTTCGCGCTGTAGGCGATCACTTGGCCGCGCTTGTCGGTATCGGTGAGATAAACGTAAAGCTCCGGGGAGCCATCGGCATTCAGATCGGCCACTTCCATGCCTTTGACCATGCCTCCGGTTTCGAGGCTGATGGGGGAGTTGTCGCCTTCGAGTCCCGCTGGGGTGATCGTGAGTCGGTTGGGGGAGGAGTTCGGGCTGCTGACCTTGAAGGTGATGCCTTGCAGGGCTCCGGTCTGTTCGAAGGGAGGAGCGGGTTCCGCGAACAGAAGCTCGTCTGTCTCATTCAGAACGGCAGTTCGTTCTCCCGGAGAAAGGGGGTAGGCTTTGCCATCAAATTTGGGAGCCGCAAGGCCCCGCTCGGCTCCGGGGCGATGGACGGTGACCAGCAGATCGCGAAAGCCCTTGCTCACCGATTTGCGGACGTAGATCGGTTCCTTGACGACCATGATCTTGCCCAATGAATCCAAGCCGTCTGAAGTGCCCTTGAAGATGAACATCGTGGCTCCTCCGCTGCCGAAGTATCCGCTGCGGCCGTTCATGAGGGCGAGCACGTCTTCCTTGCCATCGCCATCCAGATCAGTCCGCGCGATGTTGTAGTGATCCGGCTTGATCTCCGGATCGATCTTCGACAGCGCGGCCTGGGTGAGCGAAAGGACCGGTGGTGTGGCGTGGGCGATACCGGCGACGACGAGCAGGGAAAGGAGGGAGGTTTTCATGGCGATGATGGAATGGAGACGAGGTGGCGCTTTTTTCCGAGCGACCAGACAGTGGCGAAAAGGATCAGCAGGAGGGTGACGATCATGAGCACGGCGGTGACGAGCGAGATTACGTCGCCCGGTGGCTGGGATTTCGACGTGAAAGTGGAGAAGTCCCACAGCGCGTGCATGGCGACAGGTAGCATGATGCTGCGGCTGATCCGCATCGAGATGAACAGGGCGATGCCCATGAGGAAGGCGTAGCCTACCTGCATCAAGGTCGGGCCCAGGGCCTGTCCGACCAGCACGTTCGGCAGGTGGAAAAGTCCGAAGCCCAGTGAGGAAACCAACATGGTTCGCGCCTCCGACCAAGGCCCGGGACCACGGGTTCCGTAGGCGACGATGCCTCGGAAGAGGAGCTCCTCGTTGAAGCCGACCATGGTCATGGCGACGGCGAGAACCATGACATAGGTGGCATCGAAGGACGGCCAAGGGCTGGAGACGAGGCGAATGATGCACATGCCGATCCAGCAGGCGGGGATCAGCCAGAGGAACTTCGGAAACTCGGTCGGCGGTTGTTTCGCGAAGATCGGCTTCAGCCAAGCGCTGCGCCAGGCCAGGAGGAGTCCGTAGAGCAGGCTGACGCCAACCATCGGCACCACGCCGCGCAAGACGTTCGCGGTGTTGTCCGCCATCACGTCGTAGTCCACGCTGGTGAGTCGTCCGAGCAAGGGGAAGAGGACCATTGCGGGAAGCAGCATCAATGCGGCCCGGCGGAGAGACCGGGGCCATGGCAGGGCGGACAGGGAGTTCATGAGAGAGGAGGCTTGGGCGGGAGTGGAGTTTGCCCGGGGTTGGTTGGATGATCACACCCCGTCGTCACCACGCGAGTTATCTTAGATTCTGAAATACAAACCACGAAACACACGAAAGAACATGAAAATCAGGCAGGTTCGAAACGCTTCAGAGTCATTCATCAGGTGAGTGCGAAGATGGCGGTGATGGCTTCTGCTTTCGTGCTTTTCGTGACTTTAGTGGTTTCCCATATTCCTGTTAAGGGTTATCGTTTTCGCGGCTGGAGAGTGGCTAGGTCATCGGGTCAGGCTCCGATGGCTCACCGCAGTCCACCCGCTGCGCTTTGATTCAGGGGAGGGTGACCGCATGGGGCTGCCCTTCCGGCTTGGTTTCCTGATAGAGGGTTTTTCCACCGGCGGAGATGATGAGTTGAATGCCATCCGGCTTTCGGGTGGCCAGATAGTCCCAGGTGCGACCGAAGGCGTGGATCCGGGTGAGCTTCACGCCAGGCCAGGCTTTCGGGAGGCGCGGAAGGGCGGTGAAGGAGTTGAACCCAGTGGGGCGGATGCCGCAGACGCCTTCGGTGAAGATGCGACAATAGAGTCCGGATTCGGCGGAGAGGTGGCTTTGGTTCGCCTCGGGGAAGGCCTCGACGCAGTACGGCACGTGATCGCCTAACAGACGGCGGCGGGCATAGCGGTCGAGGTATTCCGCAGCGCGGTCCGGATCGCCGGCACGGAAGACGCCGCGCAGGGCGTAGAGGGTGGAGCGGTCCCAGAAGGTCTTGCCGCCGGCCTCGGTGAGCAGGCCGTCCTTGGTCCAGAGGTCGGGGGAAAACAGGGCATCGATGGTGCCTTTCGAGCGATCGAAGATGTCCATGGTTAGCGGCAGGCAGATCCACGAGCGGACTTTTTCGAGACCATCGTGGTAGCGGTAGGTTTCGTGGCCGTTGACGGTGGTGCCGAAGACCTTTTCGATGCCTTTCTTGAGTTCGGCCGCGCGCTTGCGGTAGAGCGCGGCTTTCCCGGCGGGCTCGCCAAGGGCTTCCGCGAGGTAGGCGGAGGAAAGCAGAGCGTCGTAGGTCAGGGTGGAGGTGGCGAGGTTCGTCTTGCCTGCGGAGAAGCGGCCTTCGAGTTCGTCGCGGTCGGAGGCGATCACCCCATCGACGGTTTTCTTTCGTTCGCAGAATTCGAGGCACCACTCGATGAAAGGCCAGACCTCGCGGGCGAGGGTTTCATCGCCGGTGGCAAGCGCCCAGCGGGAGGCCCCGTAGGCGGTCATGGCCGCATCTCCACGGTCGCCCGCGCCGCCCCAGGTGCTGCGGCCTTCGGCGACGACGGACGAGGGGATTGGGCGGAACTCCGGGTTCATGAACTTCGCGAACCATTGATAGGCGTTGCGGGCGGACTCGTTGCCGGCGGCATCGCCGAGGAAGGGGAAGAAGGGGCTGACGTATTCGTTCTGATCGTTGCACCAGATGGCGGCGAGGTAGCGGTTGAAACCGCCCGGCGCGTGCATCAGCCCGCCACGGGTGGCGACGACGTTTTCGGCGGCGCGGAGCTTGGAAAAGGCGAAGAGTCGGTCGACGGCGGAGTTGCCGGTTTGCAGAACAAGCGACTGCTCCAAGCCCGCGATGAAGGCTTGCCGCGCGGCCCACTCGGCAGCGAGATCGGGGTAGGGCGCGGGCTCGGTTTCCTGACGGCTGGAAAAGGCCATGCCGGTGAGCAGGGTTTCACCGGGCATCAATCGATGGCGACCGCCGCCGATCCACTCGGTGCGGATGCGATGGGCGTTCCAGAGGAATTTCTCGCGAGGTTCGGTCAATTCCTTTGGGGCGATGGGAACCTG
>JAIYDT010000283.1 GCA_027487355.1 Verrucomicrobiaceae bacterium | reverse complement strand
TCGATCTTCTCCTGCGCGGCTCGGGCCAGCTCGATGATCTCCTTTTCGTTCCGCCACTGCGCCATCAGGCCGGATGACTGCTCCTTGAGGTTCTCCTGCTCCTCGCGGACCTTGTCGAGACGCGCCTGGCTGGCCTTGTCGGTCTCCTTTTCGAGGGCCTTCTTTTCCATCTCGAGCTGGAGCACCTGACGCTCGATCTGGTCGATCTCGGTCGGCATGGAATCGAGCTCTATCTTCAATCGCGAGGCCGCCTCGTCGATCAGGTCCACTGCCTTATCTGGAAGGAAACGATCGGAAATGTAGCGGTCGGAAAGCATCGCGGCGGAAACGAGCGCACCGTCCTTGATGCGCACGCCGTGGTGGACCTCATAGCGTTCCTTCAGTCCACGGAGGATCGCGATGGTGTCCTCGACCGAGGGCTCGCCGACCATCACCGGCTGGAAGCGCCGTTCGAGCGCCGCGTCCTTTTCGATGTACTTGCGATACTCGTCGAGCGTGGTCGCGCCGATGGTCCGCAGCTCACCTCGGGCGAGCTGGGGTTTCAGGAGGTTCGAGGCATCGACCGCACCTTCGCTCGCACCCGCGCCGACGATCGTGTGGAGTTCGTCGATGAACAGGATGATCTCGCCGCTGGATTCGGTGACCTCCTTGAGAAAGGCCTTCAGGCGCTCCTCGAATTCACCGCGATACTTCGCACCTGCCAGCATGCCTCCGAGGTCCATGACGATGACCCGCTTGTTCTTCATCGACTCCGGCACGTCGCCGGAAACGATCCGCCGCGCGAGGCCTTCGACGATGGCGGTCTTGCCGACGCCGGGTTCGCCGATGAGCACCGGGTTGTTCTTCGTGCGACGGGAAAGCACCTGCATCACGCGGCGGATCTCGTGGTCGCGGCCGATGACCGGATCGATCTTCCCGGCGCGGGCGCGGGCGGTGAGGTCGGTGCCGTATTTCTCAAGCGTCTGGTACTTTCCCTCCGGATCGGCGTCGGTGACCTTCTGTGGTCCACGGACGGATTCCACAGCGGCGCGCGCTTTCTTTTCATCCAGCCCGGATTCCTTGAGCAGCTTGCCGATCGGGGTGTCGGCCTTGAGCGCACCTAACAGAAAATGCTCCACGCTGAGATACTCATCGCCCATTGCCGCTCGGGCCGCATCGGCCGCGTCGAGCACGGTGCGCAGTCCATAGCTGAGCTGCGGCTGGCTCGTCGCCCCTTCCTGGCGCGGTTCCTTGTCGAGCGAGGCAGCCACCGCAACCTTCAGTCGCGTCACATCGATCCCCGCCTTCTGGAGGATCGGGGTGGTGATGCCGCCTTCCTGCTGGAGGAGGGAGAGCAGGACGTGCGCCCCCTTCAGCTCTGGATGCGCCGAATTTGTGGCCAGGCCCTGCGCGGACTGGAGGGCTTCCTGGAGTTTGTTGGTGAGTTTATCGAGTCCCATGATGATGAGGGTTCAATGGTCAATGTATCGGTTGGCTCCCCGGCAAGCTAGGCCCGGAATGCCGATTGCTGTGCACTCGATGCCATCGAAAATCCGATCCTCAACTGGTTTCCTGTGAAATCGGATGCGCGCCGACCACTTTTGTGGCAAAGAATGTCCCATGAAAGCGCTGGTCATCGTTCTCGACTCCGTAGGCTGCGGACACGCTCCGGACGCGGCGGTCTATGGAGACGCCGGGGCCGATACCCTGGGTCACCTTTTCGAGCGGATCGAGGGCTTTGCCCTGCCGAGTCTTGCCTCGATCGGGCTCTACGAGGTTCTCAGGAAACAGGATCCGGACTTCCCTCTGGCCTCCCCTCCCCTTCATCCCGCCGCCTGGCACGCCAGCCTAACAGAAAAGTCGGCGGGCAAGGACACCACCACCGGACACTGGGAACTGATGGGAGCAACGCTCCGCAAACCCTTCGCCACCTTCGAGCAGTTTCCCCAGGATCTCGTTCGGGAGATCGAGCAGCGCGGCGACGTCAGGTTCATCGGCAACGTCGCCGCATCCGGCACCGAGATCCTGAGCGCCCTTGGTGAGGAGCATGTGAGGACCGGCCGACCCATCCTCTACACCAGTGCCGACAGCGTGCTGCAGATCGCCGCCCATGAAGATCGCTCGATCTTTGGCGTGGATCGGCTTCAGGAGCTTTGCCGGCTCGCCCGTCAGATCCTCGACGAACGGGGCATCCCGTTCGGAAGAGTCATTGCCCGTCCATTCATCGGGGAAACTTCGGCCACGTTCCAGCGCACCTCGAACCGCCACGACTACTCGCTGCAGCCACCGGTCACCTGCCTGAACCGCCTGCAAGGTCTGGGCGTCGAAACCATCGGGATCGGAAAAATCTCCGACATCTTCGCCGACTCCGGAATCACCTCCTCGCACCCGACCATTTCAAATGCGGATGGCATGGCGACGATCGACCGACTCTGGTCTGCGACCTCGACGACTCCCCGCTTCCTGTTCGCCAATCTCGTCGACTTCGACAGCCTTTACGGACATCGCCGGAATCCCGAGGGCTATGCCAAGGCCCTCACAGAGTTCGACCAATGGCTCGGGACCTTCCTTCAAAAGATAGGCCCTAACGATCTGGTCATCGTCACCGCCGATCACGGCAATGACCCCTATCACCGCGGCACCGATCACACCCGCGAACAGGTGCCGGTCCTCGCCCTCAACCCGAAGCAGCCGGAGCTGGACGCCGACACCTTCGACAAGGTCTCTAAACTCGTCGAACGCCATCTGTTTCCCCTCAACCCGCTGTTCTTCGACACCGTCTTCCTCGGCCCCGAGCCTGCGGGCGGCTGGCCTGAGGATTTCACCATCCTCACCGCCCATCGGCCGATCGGACGCGACCATTCTCCGGAGGAAGACCAGCAGGCGGATGAGAGACTTCACCAGCATCTGTTAGATTCAGGCCTGATGCCATTCCGGGTCACCGGTGCCTCGCCCGACCTCTCCCATCAGGAGCCCGGCTGGGGTTTCACGGGCGTGGACCTTGCCACCGCCGCCGAACTGTCCGAGAGGTTTGGGCAGGAAGCCTTCTTCCGGATCGCAAGTGGGCGCGTCCATCTCCACCGGGATGATTCCGGAACATGCTGGCCGATCAATCCCGGACAACCTCCCGAAGAGCGCGGATTTTTCCGTGATCGGCTGACTTCGACCTGATTGAGTCGGGCATGCATGTTCCCACCCTGATTGCGCGCAAGCGTGATGGAGAAGCTCTTGCCGCCTCGGAAATCGAAGCGCTGGTAGCCGCCTACACCGCTGGGGAGGTTCCGGACTATCAAATGAGCGCCTTTTCGATGGCGGTCTATTTCCAGGGGATGAATGCCGTGGAAACCGCCGCCCTCACCCGCGCGATGATGCAGAGTGGCGACATCATGCAGCACCCCGCCGGTCACCCGCCGATCGTGGACAAGCACTCGACCGGCGGCATCGGCGACAAGATCTCCCTCGTTCTCGCTCCCCTAGTCGCCGCCACCGGAGCCTGGGTTCCCATGGTGTCCGGTCGAGGCCTTGGCATCACCGGCGGAACGCTCGACAAGCTGGAGTCGATTCCCGGATTCCGGGTTGGCCTCAGTCTTGAAGAAGCCTATGCCCAGCTCGCGCAGATCGGCATCGTCATGATGGGCCAGACCGAGCGATTCTGCCCGGCGGATAAAAAGCTCTACGCCCTGAGAGATGTCAGCGGCACGGTTCCATCGATCCCGCTGATCACCGCCTCGATCATGTCGAAGAAGCTCGCCGAGTCCCTCGACCGCCTCGTTCTCGACGTGAAGTTCGGCAAGGGGGCTTTCATGCGCACCGAGGCGGAAGCCCGGGTTCTGGCCGACAGCATGATGGCGGTGGGAAATGAGATGGGCGTGGAAGTCCACGCGCAGCTCAACCCGATGGACCAACCAATCGGGCGTGCGGTGGGAAATGCCTTGGAGGTCATTGAATCCTTGGCGGCGCTTGGGGGACAGGGGCCGTCGGATCTCATCGACCTCGTGATTGACCTCTCCGTTCCCATCACCGGCTGGACCGCCGAAGCGCTGCGCGGATTGCTTGCTTCAGGAAAGCCCCGTGAGCTCTTCGATGCCTTCGTGCTTGGACAAGGCGGCTGTCCGGCGGATCTCCCGAACCTCGCTCAGATCCACCTCGCTCCGATCATTCGCGAGGTTCCCGCCGGAAGCTCGGGAACCGTCAAAACCGTCCACGCGGGTATCGTCGGCCAAGCCTCCCTGCAACTTGGCGCGGGCCGGGCGAAAGCCAACGATGTCATCAACCCGGCGGTCGGATTCGACCGGATCGTCAAGATCGGGGAAAATGTCGAACAGGGTCAGCCGCTCTGCCGGATCCATGCGAACAGCGAGGCGGACTTCGACATGGCCGAAGCGATGTTTCTTTCCGCCATCAGTCTGGAATCCTGAAACCTCAGACAAAGATCCATCATCTTAAATCCTGAAATACAAACCACGAAATTCACGAAATATCACGAAAATCAGGCAGTCCCGAAACGCTTCAGAATCATTGATCAGGTGAGTGCGAAGATGGCGAAAATTGCTTCTGCTTTCGTGCTTTTCGTGACTTTAGTGGTTTCTCATTTTCCTGTTAAGGATCATCTAACGGCTCCGACCGGAGACAGGCAGATCAACTCGCTCTCCCATGATCTTGGGACGGGTTTTCAAGAAGTTGACATCCAACCACATTTGAACTCGTGCTCCAACTTCACGAAGCTTGGTCTTGTAACCTCCGCTGCCGGCGACGTCGATCGCATTCAATCCACTCGCCTTCATCCCATTCGCGCGGGCGATGTACACCGCGCGCTCATTTTGAAACCGCTGGGACACGAAGATCAGCTCGGTCGCCCCGAAAATCTCCTTGGCCCGCACGACCGAGTCGAGGGTCCTGAGCCCGGCGAAGTCCTGAACAATCCGGTCGTTCGGAACGCCCGCTGCCACCAAAGCCTGTCGCATCGCCTCGGGTTCGTTGTAGAACCTGGAACTGTTGTCACCGGACACAACGAAGCAATCCACCTTGCCGGCCCTCCACAGTTTGACCGCCGCTTCGATCCGATAACGGAAATACAGGTTCTCCCGCCCATCGATCTTGTCGTCACAACCGAAGATCAGCGCCACCCGTTGATATGGCATTTGATCGACCTCGTCGAACAGGCATCCCTCCGCCACCCGCGCGGGCAGCAGGTTGGTGTAAATCAGAACGGCGAAACCGATGACGAACACGATCCCAAGCAGCAGCAAGGTCCGACGCAGGAATTGGCGCAGCCTGGATGGAGGCTGTCCCGTCATGAACCCGATGCCACGGTTGGATCAGGAGTTTTTTTTGGCCAGGGGGACATCGCCCGCATCACCTCGCCGAAGCGGCTGATGATCGGCTCCTCCGGGGCGATGACCCGCAACCTCCGGGTGCATTGGGAAAACTCCACCTCCGTCGCCCGTCCAAGCAATTCACCATCCACCTGGATCGGCACTTCACACTGGGACCTCACCGTGAATCGGTCCGACTGGAAATACTCGGTGGAAACGGCGAGATCGACCCCGCCCTTGGCCAAGCCCCTCAGGGAATCCAGCACGAACCGATACCCAGCCTCCTTGAAGACCAGGACATCCAGCATCGAGTCCTGATTGTCCGCCTTTCGGAAAAGCTTGAACTGCCCGCCGTAAAGCGAGCCATTGCCAGCCAGCACCGCGACGCCTTCCTCACGACGGCCATCGGAAAACTCCACCACCATCGCCGGAGGCTTTTCCCCCAGGACCTTCACCGCCGACAACAGATAGGAAAGCGGTCCCAGCATCTTCTTCGACTCCCAGGTCGTCTCTTCAATGACCATCGCATCAAAGCCCACACCCGCCATCTGGACAAAGGGCGCGCGGTTGGCCTCAAAAAGATCGATTTCCCTGACATAACCCCGCTCGATGACGTCGAAAGCCTTGGAAAGATTTCCAAATGGAATTCCCAGCTCCCTGGCGAAGACATTCATGGTTCCGGCCGGCAACACTCCGAGGGCCGTCTTCGAGCCAGCAAGGCCTGCCACCACCGCGTTGAGCGTACCATCACCACCGGCCGCCACGACGATCGGCTCGCCTTCCGCCGCGAAGCGAGCCGCCATGGCCCGTGCCTCGTCAGAACTGTTGGTCGCGCACAGATAAAAGCGGGTCGATTGCTCCATCAGAAACCGAAGAGTCCTCTCACCCCGCTGGCTTCTTGCCTTGGGATTGAACAGCAGCGGGTACCTCGGCGGGATTGCCATGCACCAGTCATCGTTGAAACCCGGGCATCCCGCAACCCGTTTCACCCAGCTGCATCAAACGCTCGACCACTTCATCGACCGGCAGGCCGACCACATTGCTATAGCTTCCCTCGATCCCGCTCACGATCCGCTCGCCATGCTCCTGAATCGCATAGCCGCCCGCCTTGTCCATCGTGTTCACGAGCGAGAGATACTCCTCAATGGATGGCTGATCGAGTTGATGGAACTGGACGGTGGTGATGGCATGAAACACTTCGCGACCTCCGCCCGGAAAACAGAGGCAGACGCCCGTACACACGCTGTGGGAACGGCCGGAAAGCCGCTGCAACATCGTGCGGGCTTCTTCGGGGGAGGTTGGCTTTCCGAGTGCGACCCCATCGATCCACACCAGCGTATCCGCCCCGATGACCAACGCATCGGGCGCACTGGCCGCCACGGCCTCCGCCTTGAGGCGGGCATTGTGTTCGCACAGCTGGTCCAGGGGCATTGCCGGGTCATGGATCTCCTCTGCGGGCGAAACCTTCACATCGAACCTCACCCCCGCCGTTTCGAGGAGTTCCCTTCTTCTAGGCGATGAGGAGGCGAGGATGACTTTCACGCCGCGAGATAAGTCGATCCAAGTCCCACCCGGAAGCCAAATCCGCCACTCAGATCGGGGCTTCATCACGGGGTCACGGTCTCTTCCATCGCATCCGCTCCCACCGAAGTCACATTGGCCCCGGATCGATCCGTAGTGCCTGCCAGGGCACCAGAGAAAGTGCGGCGCATGGCTTCCTCTTGACGCTGGCGATGATGGGACTTGAGAAAGATGCTGCCACTAAACCTCCTCAAGACGATCATCGCAAGTGAGGGCAGCTGGCTTTCAATCCCTTCTATTGATGATTTCGCGGGGGGCAATGTGAATGCATGTGGAATCATCGCCCGCTTGGTAAAACTTCCTAAAACCTCTGCTCCCAGCAGTCCTGGAGGAACGATTGGAGCTGCTGATGGGCGTAGTGGAGTCTCGACCGAACGGTCCCTTCCGAGATTCTCAACACCTTGGCGATCTCGCCATGAGGCATGCCCTGGATGTCGAACATGGTTACGACCGTTCTGTGGGAAACCGACAGTGAGCGCATGGCCTCGTTCAGTCTCGT